>NZ_JAAGPC010000256.1:0-9063 GCF_017104595.1 Burkholderia sp. Tr-20390
TTGCCGCGTCGTGCGCCGGATCCTCGGCGCGCCAGCGCGCGAGCGCGGCATCGAACGCTTCGTCGGTACGGCCGGCCTGCCGGTCGACCCACCATTCCACCGCGCGCCGCGCCACTTGCGGCGGCACCGCCGGCGCTCCCGGGGCGGCCATCGGTCAGGCCGCCATCGCGAAGAAGCACTGCGTGCCGGCCTTCACGAGATAGCGTTTCACCGTCGCCAGCGACACGCCGAGTTCGCGCGCGATCTCGGCCTGCGTGAGCCCGTCGAGCTGCGCGAGCAGGAACGCCCGCTTCGCCGCGAGCGGCAGGCCGTCGAGCAGCCGGTCGATTTCGAGCAGCGTCTCGAGCACGACGGCCCGCTCCTCCGGCGACGGCGCATGCGCTTCGGGGCGCAGTGCGAGCGCATCGAGATACGCGCGCTCGATCTGCTCGCGCCGCCAGTGGTTGCTCAGCACGCGCTGCGCGACCGTCGTCAGGAACGCGCGCGGCTCGTCGGCGCCGATCGGCTCGTCGCGCGCAAGCAGGCGCATGAACGTGTCATGCGCGAGATCGGCCGCGCGGTGCGCGCAACCGAGCTTCCGGCTCAACCAGCCGCGCAGCCACGCGTGGTGGCCGGTGTAGAGGGCGTCGATTTCTCGATGGAGAGACAGCTTGTCAGCAGACATGGCCGGGTTCCGGGAGGCGCAGGCGTCAACGATTTTGTAAATGAGAATGATTATTATATACAAAACCAGATCGGCGACCGGCGTTTCGGTGCGCGGGGGGTGGTGGCTGCGCTGGGGCGGGCGGCGCGGTGCTGTCGGTCACGCCGGCGTGACACACGCACGACGTTCCACACGCGCAGTACCCGTGATGAGGAATCGGTCACCCAACCGTGAGGCCGTCGCCGGCCGCACGCGCCGCGTAATTAACACATTCATTACCCCCGGGCCAATTCGATTCATTCAATAATTATTTGACGGATCGATAACAATATCCCGGCCATCCCGATTCCTCCGCGAAATGCCCGAAATTATCGCGAGATATGCAAGCCGCAATGGCCAAATCGCGAAATGCCAATCGATTGATACGCGATTTTCAACAATTCAAATCCCTCGATCGCGGTAATCGGAGGACATCCCTGTCTGCGTCAGGCCACAAAAGAGAATTTCATTTTTGCCGTTTTAATCGGGCTCGGTAGTCTCCTGCCATTCCGGATCACGCACACAAGCCAATGCGCAAGGAGATGACAATGAAACGCACGACCCTCTCGCTGATTTCCGTCGCGTCATTCGCGGCGATACCCGTCGCGCAGGCGCAGTCGAGCGTCACGCTGTATGGCGTGATCGACACGTCGATCACCTACGTGAACCATGCGCAGGGCAAGGACAATGCGTGGATGCTCGGCAACAGCAGCGCGGGCAACCTGGCCGGCAGCCGCTGGGGCGTGAAAGGCACCGAGGATCTCGGCGGCGGGCTCAAGGCGCTGTTCCAGCTCGAGAACGGCTTCGACCCGAGCAACGGCCGGATGGGCCAGGGCGGCCGCCTGTTCGGCCGGCAGGCGTTCGTCGGCCTGACGAGCGACCGCTACGGCACGCTCACGTTCGGCCGCCAGTACGATCCGCTCGTCGATCTCGTGCAAGGCATCACCGCCGACAACTATCTGGGCAGCGTGTTCGCGACGGCGGGCGACGTCGACAACTACGACAACAGCTTCCGCGTCGACAACGCGGTGAAGTACACGTCGGCCGTCTATTCGGGTTTGCAGTTCTCGGCGATGTACTCGTTCGGCGGCATCGCCGGCAGCACCGGCGCCGCGAATTCGTATTCGGCCGCCGTGTCGTACAGCAACGGGCCGTTCAGCGTCGCGGGCGGCTACTTCCACACGACCAACAGCCCCGCGTCGAACACGCAGCGCACCGGCTGGACCAGCTCGTCGGACGGCACGTTCGACGGCCCGGTCAACAGCGGCTATGCGAGCGCGCATTCGATCGGCATCGCTCGCATCGCGGGCCAGTACGTCGCCGGCCCGTTCACGGTCGGCCTCGGCTACAGCAACGCGCAGTACCGCCGCGATGGCAGCTCGGTGTTCGGCTCGAACGAGCACTACAACACGGGGCAAGGATTCGTGAACTACCAGGCAACGAACGCATTGCTGGTCGGCGTCGGCTACAGCTATACGCGCTCGGGCGGCGACACGTCGGCCACCTATCACCAGGTATCGGCCGGCGCGGACTACACCCTGTCGAAGCGCACCGACGTCTACCTGAGCGCCGCATACCAGCACGCCAGCGGCCAGACCGGCGACGGCCAGGGCGGCTCGATGGCCGCGCAGGCGTCGATCGGTTCGTACGGCTATGCGGGCACGAGCTCGCAGACGATGGTCAACCTCGGCCTGCGTCACCGCTTCTGATGCGAAACGGCCGGCTGCGCGCCGCGCGGCCGCTCGGGTGCGCTTTCACCGATACGGCGGCTTCGGCCGCCGTTGCTTTTGAATCGCCCTTCCCTTCTCATCCCGGATATCGACTTCAGCGCGATTTCCATCCGGTTCGATTCAGCACCGATTTCCGCGAGTAAATGACGCGACGCGTCAGTATTCCGGCCCCGCCATTACGCTGGTATTCGCGCGAAAATCCGGCCATTTTTACCGATAATGCTTCGCCGAACCGCGTGATCCGACGCGATAAAAATGCGTGGCGAACGCATGGGGCAAATGCAAAGGAAAGTTTGACGTGAGCCATTTGCGTGCGCGCTATGGCACACTTCGCGTCTGCGTAATTTCCTTGCACCGGGCGGCCGGTTTCCGCCCCATCCTGCCATGCCGCGTCAGACAACCCGTTCGATCAGCCGAGATACGCTGAAAATCGCCGCGACGATTGCGCTGTCGTGCGCGCTCGCCGGTGTCGCGCGGGCCGATTGCCTCGACGACGCGGCCGCGTTCCAGCACGTGAGCGTCAGCCTGATGCGCGGCATCGCGCAGGTCGAGTCGGGCATGAATCCGAGCGCCGTCAACACCAACACGAACGGCACGGTCGACATCGGCCTGATGCAGATCAACAGCACCTGGCTGCCGACGCTCGCGCGCGAAGGCATCACGCGGGAGAGCCTGTTCGATGCCTGCACGAACGCGTACGTCGGCGCGTGGATCCTGTCGCAGAACATTCGCCAGCTCGGCGCCAACTGGAACGCGATCGGCGCGTACAACTCCGCCTCGCCCGACAAGCGCCTCGCGTATGCGCGCAAGGTCTATGATGCAATCCGGACCATGCCGGATTCGCCGGATACTCCCATGCCCATCCTTCCACCGTCCTTTACGCCGCCGCAACAGGCCCAGGCGTACAACCCGTTCGCGAGCCTGAGCGTGTCCGCCCCGCAGCAGGTCACGCGTCCGCGCACGATTTCGTCGGCTCCGCCGCCTCCGCCGCCGCAGGGCGGCCCCGCCGGCCCGGCCGGCTCGTACAACTTCGGATGGACGGTCACGGGGGCGGACCAGGCGAAGCCGACCCAGGTCTTCGACGACGGCGCACGGATCTACGTGCAGTTCAGCGACATGAAGCACGTGCCGGCGATCTTCACCGAGACGTCGTCCGGGCGCGTGCTGATGTCGTGGGAGCTGCAGTTTCCGTATGCCGTCCTGACGCGACCCGCGCAAACGTTGATCTTCCAGCTCGGGCCGTTCGAGGCGCGCGCGCAGCGTAGCGCGGGCAATGGCGCCGGGATGACGGCGCAGGCCGGGACGGGGGGCGCGGCGGCGGCCGCCGGGGCGAAAAAGTCGGCGAATGCGGCGACGAGTACGGCAGCCAATCCGGCGGCGGCAACGACCGCGGCAAAACGCACGGCGTCGGCCGATGCGCTGTGGTACGTGAATACGCCTTCGACGTCGGGAACCGCGGCGGCCTCGCCGTCGACCGCGAACATTCCGGCCACGCTGCCGACCGCGATCACGTCGAACACGCCGCCGCCCGCGCCGGCCCAGGTGCCCGCTGCAGCCGCTCAGCCGTCGCGCGCCAGCGCGGATGCGCTGTGGTACATCTCGAAGTAGCGCACCGCCGATCGCACGCGTCGCGCGGCGATCATTGCGCCACGGTCGGCGGCAGCTTGGGCGCGTTCATGTCGTCCACCCATTGCAGCTCGGCCGTGCCGTTCTTCCTGAAATACACGCGCAAATAGCGCGACGTCGACGATTCCGGCTGCGGAATCGTCACGTCGATCGTCTTGTGTTCCGCCGCGACGCCACGCTCGATCTCGTCCAGCGGTTGCGCGAACACCCACGCGAGCTTCACTGTTTGCCCCGGCGCGACCTTGCAGCCACAGGCGAACCCGCCGCCCCCGCCGAAGGCTTCACCGGCTTCCCGCGCGGACGGATTGCCGAAGCATCCCGACTTGTGTTCATTGTCGAGCCAGAACTCGTGAAGCTTGCGGGTGTACTCGTTATAGCCGGTGACGCAAACGGTGCGACGCGCCGACGATGCTGCGCCGTCGTGTCGTTCGCATCCGGCCAGCATGCCGAGCACGCCCAGCGCCGCCAGTGTCAGCGCGCGGGCCCCTGCCCTGGTCTGCGTCGACAGCCTCGCAAACGCGGCAATCCCGGACATCGCACGCATGCCGACCACATTCACGCGCATACCCGCACGCACGCCGCCACCGGCTACACCGCTCACCCGCGCCGCACCCAGATCACCTTGCCGTCGCGAATGCCGAGATTGCGGCGTTCCTGCCGGTAATCCATCGTGCCCGGCAACGACTTGCCGTCGCGCTCGAGCACGCGCCACAGGCAGCCGTCCAGTTGCGCCGCCGCATCGGCCTCGGTCTTGCCGACCAGCGCGTCGTCCGGCCCCGCGTCCGCCTTGCAGGCCTGCGACGTGCGTGCCGGCTCGCCGTTCATCACCATGCCGCCCGCGGTCGCATTCTTCGTTTTCATGTCCGTGCATCCCGCAAACGTTGCGCCCGCAACCAGCGCCATCATCATCGCGATCGTCTTCTTCATCGGATTCTCCCTGTTGCGCCCGGTAGAACCTGTGCGGCGTTCCCGCCGACCGGGCGTTGCATGCATGTTCGGTCCGCGCGCCCGGGCCACGCCGATTCCGCGTGTCCCCGGCCGCGGGTTCGGCCTGCCGCCGAAGCCGGCCTGCATGTTACCGCACGCCGCGCGGCGTGACGGCACATGCAGGCCGGCTGCGCCACACGATGCGTGCCGCGATGATTCGCTCAGAACTTGTAGGTCGCGCCCGCGATGGCGTAGTAGTTGCTGCGCGACTGGACGATCGGACTGTCGCCGTAGCGGCCGAGCAGCCGCGTCACGCCACCGGTCGCGAGCACCGACCAGTGCTGCGAGAGCGTCCAGTTCCACGCGAGCGCCATCGACGCGCTGTCGATCCCGCCGCGCGTCGAATACGGCCGGAACCGGCTCGTCATCGACTGCGCATCGGTCACGCCGTAGAACGTCTGCGTGTAGCGCCCCGAGCCCGCATGCACGGTGCCCGTCACGATGATCTCGTGCTGCGCGGTCTTGAACACCGGCACCGCAAGGTCCATGTGCCCCGACACGCCGCGCGACGTGTGCGTCACGGGTGAGTCGATCGTGACGCTCAGTTCCGCCGCGTTGAACAGCGTCACGCCCGCGCGCACGCCGACCAGCACCGAGCCCGGAACCCGGCCCATGCCCTTCAGGTAGTCGGAGCCAGGCAAGTCTAGGCGGTTCTCGTCGGCGCGACCCGGGTCGTAGCTCACCGCCGCCGACACGAACGCGCCGTGCGGCAGGTCCAGCCGGTAACCGGCGCCCTGGGTGCTGTCGATGAAGAAGCCATTGCCGAACCTCGCGGAAAACCCCGGCGCAACGACGCCGCGAGACTGGTTGCTGCCCGGGTAGCGCGGCGCGATACCGCCACCCAGCGACAGCGAATACTGGTTTTCCGCGTGGGCGGCGGCGGCAAGGGTCAGGCCGGCGAGCGGCATGCAATAGCGGTAGCGGCGGAGTATTGGGCGCACAATATTGAGATAAAAGTGACGGAGCCCGCAGTCTAGGTGTCGCCTCGCGCCGCGACTGTCCTGAATATTCGGGGAATCTGTGCTCAATTGTGTTCGATTGTTCGAGATTGTCGCCCCGCTCCCCCGGCCTTCGATGCGCCGGATAGAATTCGCGTGCCGCGCCGCGCACGGGCTCGCCCCGGTGTGAAACGGCGCGTGCATATTGACGAGACCATGAACGAAGATCCGCTCAAATACCGCGTACTGCTGATCGAGGACGACGACCGCCTGGCGCAGCTCGTCCGCGAATACCTCGACGGTTATGAATTCACGGTGACGGTCGTCCGGCGCGGCGACCTCGCCGTCGCCGCGGTGCGCGAGCACCAGCCGGCCCTCGTGATACTCGACCTGATGCTGCCGAACCTCGACGGCATGGAAGTCTGCCGGCGCATCCGCGCGTTCACCAACGTCCCGGTGCTGATCCTGACCGCGCGCCTCGATGTCTACGACCAGGTCGCGGGCCTCGAGACGGGCGCCGACGACTACGTGACGAAGCCGATCGAACCGCGCGTGCTGGTCGCCCGCGCCCGCGCGCTGCTGCGCCGCGCGCAGCCGGCCGTCGCGGAAGCGCCGGTGGCCGCGCCCGAAGCGCTCGTGTTCGGCGAACTGGCGATCTCGCCGCCGAACCGCACCGTCACGTGGCGCGGCGAGCCGGTCGACCTGAAGACCGCCGAATTCAACCTGCTGCTGATCCTCGCGCGCGCGGCCGGCACCGTGCTGAGCCGCGACGACATCCTGAAGCAGCTGCGCGGAATCGAGTTCGACGGACTCGACCGCTCGGTCGATTCCGGCATCTCGAAGCTGCGCCGCCGCTTCGAGGATGCGTCGTCGGAGCCGCACAAGATCAAGACGATCTGGGGCCGCGGCTACCTGTTCAGCCCTTCCGCGTGGGACGAATAAATGCTCCGCCCATTGATTCGGCTGTACCTCGTCGTGATCCTGTTCGTCGCGGCGTCGATCATCTTCATCCAGCTGTCGTTCGACCGGATCTTCTACGATCGCAGCGCGCAGGCGGAGCGCGACGCGTTGACGACCTACGCGTTCGTGCTCAACGACTACCTCGAACGCCATCCGGGCGAGCAGCGCAAGGTGGCGCTGCGCGAGCTCGCGAAGCACGGCAACGAACGGTTCGACTTCATGCCGATAGCCACCGCCCGCGCGCAATTGAGCGGCGAGCCGCTGCGCGATCTCGACGCCGGCCTGATCGCGATCAGCTACGACGCCAAGGATTACTACATGCCGCTCGCGGATGGTTCGGTGCTGCATGCGCGGCCGATCGAGGCATTCAGCCTCGACATCAGGATCTATGCGTACATGCTGCTCGCGCTCAGCACGCTGTTCGCGGTGGTGCTGTGGATTCACTATCACTGGCGCGACCTGCGCAGGCTGCAGGAAGCCGCCCGCGCATTCGGCGCCGGTACGCTGTCGACGCGCGTGAAGCTGTCCGGCAAGTCGAACATCTACGAGCTGTCGCAGCAGTTCAACGACATGGCCGAGCGCATCGAGGCGTCGATCAAGCAGCAGCGCGAAATGATGCACGGCATCTCGCACGAACTGAAGACGCCGCTCGCGCGGCTCGAATTCGGGCTCGCGCTGCTCGCCGAGCCTGACGAAACGGCCCGGATGCGCGAACGCCGCGACGCGCTGCGGCGCGACGTGCGCGAGCTCGACGAGCTCGTCACCGAGCTGCTGACGATCGGCCGGCTCGAACAGGGTGCAAGCCAGCTCGCGCCGATGGAAGTCGTCGTCGACGCGCTGCTCGACAGCGTCGCCGGCAACGTCGCGAACGACATCGTCGATCGCGGCATCACGCTCGACGTGTCGGCCCTCGACGCGCCCGCGACCCACGTATGCGACCCGAAGCTGGTCGCCCGCGCATTGCTGAACCTGATCCGCAACGGCGCACGTTACGCCTCGCGCACGGTGCTGCTCGCCGCCGAGCGCAACGCGTCCGGCGCGCTCGTGTTGAGCGTCGACGACGATGGCCCCGGCATTCCGGCCGCCGAACGCGCCCGCGTGTTCGAACCGTTCCAGCGGCTCGACTCCAGCCGCGACCGGCAGACCGGCGGCTTCGGGCTCGGGCTCGCGATCGTGCGGCGCGTCGCGCAGGTGCATGGCGGTGACGTGCGGCTCGAGGATTCACCGCTCGGCGGCGCACGCTTCGTGATCACGCTGCCCGCGCTGTCGCTGCCGGACAACCTGTTCGACTTGCCGGCTACCCTCGCGCATGCCGACGCATTCGGCGCCAGCACCGGCATGGCCCTCCCGCGGCAATGAAGCGCGCGGCAGGCGGCGCCCCGGCCGCCCTCGCCTGACCTGCGCGCCGCTCAGCGGCGGCGCAGCAGCGCGACGAAGAACAGGCTGCCGAACATCGCGGTCACGATCCCGATCGGCAGATCCTCCGGCGCCGCGAGCGTGCGGGCGGCCACATCGGCCCAGACGAGCAGGATCGCGCCCGTCAGCGCGGCCACCGGCAGCAGCCTGCCATGCTCGGCGCCGACGACACGACGGCACAGATGCGGCGTCACGAGCCCGACGAAGCCGATCGCCCCGCTCACCGCCACCATCGCGCCCGTCGCGAACGACGCGACGACGAACACCTCGCGCCGCAGCCGCGCGCTCGGCACGCCGAGCGCCGCCGCGGCAACATCGCCCGACATCAGCGCATTCAGTTCGCGCCGGCGCGCGTACAACGCGCCGCCGGCGAGCGCCGTGCAGACGGCCGGCACCGGCAGCAGGTCCCAGCGCGCCAGCCCGACGCCGCCGAGCATCCAGAACAGCACGGAGGACGCGGCGCGCTGGTCGCCGAGATACAGCAGCAGGTTGCCGAACGCGGCCATCATGAACGACACCGATACCCCCGCGAGCAGCAGCCGGTCCGATTCGAGCCGGCCGCGCCGGTAAGCGAGCGCGACGACGCAGGCGGTCGCCGCGAGCGCGCCCGCGAACGCGGCAGCCGACAGCGTGAACGGGCCGAGCGCCGCACCGGCCATCACGGTGACCGCGACGGCGCCGAGCATCGCCCCCGCGCTCACGCCGAGCAGGTGCGGATCGGCCA
>NZ_JAAGPC010000257.1:0-9276 GCF_017104595.1 Burkholderia sp. Tr-20390
TCGCAGGCGGCGGTCGCCGAGGCGCAATGGAAGCTCGACCAGAAGCGCGTCGCCGCGCCCGCCGCCGGGCGCGTGTACGACACGCTGTACCGCGTCGGCGAATGGGTACAGGCCGGCAATCCGGTCGTGCAGATGCTGCCGCCGCAAAACCTGAAGGTGCGCTTCTTCGTCCCGGAGGCCGCGATCGCCTCGCTCGCGCCGGGGCGCACGGTCGCGATCCACTGCGACGGCTGTGCGGCGGACGTGCCCGCACGCATCACCTACGTGTCGAGCGAGGCCGAATACACGCCGCCCGTGATCTACAGCAACGAGAGCCGGACCAAGCTCGTGTTCATGATCGAGGCGCGCCCGGCCGTCGGCGACGCGCCGAAGCTCCATCCGGGCCAGCCCGTCGCCGTGAGGGTGCCATGACCGCGCCGCCCGCACCGTACGCGATCGACGTCGATCGCCTGAACAAGCATTTCGGCGACAAGCACGTCGTCAAGGACGTGTCGCTGCGCGTCGCGCGCGGCGAGATCTTCGGCTTTCTCGGGCCGAACGGCAGCGGCAAGACCACGTCGATCCGGATGATGTGCGGGCTGCTCACGCCCGACTCGGGCAGCGGCACCTGCCTCGGCTACGACATCGTGCGCGACAGCGCGCAGATCAAGCGGCGAGTCGGCTACATGACGCAGCGCTTCTCGTACTGGGAAGACCTGTCGATCCGCGAGAACCTCGACTTCGTCGCCCGCGTGTACGGGATGCCCGACCGCAAGGCGGCCGTCGCGCGCGCACTCGACGGCCTCGGCCTCGCGAGCCGCGCGGACCAGCTCACGGGTGCGCTGTCGGGCGGCTGGAAGCAGCGCCTCGCGCTGGCCGCCTGCATGCTGCACGAGCCGGCGCTATTGCTGCTCGACGAACCGACGGCCGGCGTCGATCCGGCCGCACGCCGCGACTTCTGGGAAGAACTGCACCGGCTGGCCGCGCAAGGGATCTCGGTGCTCGTCAGCACGCACTACATGGACGAGGCCGAGCGCTGCCACAAGCTGGCGTACATCGCATACGGCGAGCTGCTCGCGCAGGGGACGTCCGCGGAGATCGTCGCGTCGCAGGGGCTCGTGACCCGCGCGATCACCGGTGCGCATCTGAGCGAACTGTCCGCGCGGCTGCGCACGATGCCGGGCGTCGACCAGACGGTCGTGTTCGGCTCGGCGCTGCACGTGAGCGGCCGCGATCAGGCGCGGCTCGACGCGACGCTCGCGCAGGTCGCGGCACAAGCCGACGGGTCTGCCGCGCTGCAGGTCGCGCCGATCGACACCGAGCTCGAAGATGTCTTCATCTACATGATGGGCCGCGCATCCGGGCCGCCCGGCGGAGCGTCGTCATGAACGCGTGGGCGCGCCTGCGCGATGCGTTTTCGGTCGCCCGCTGGTGGAGCATCGTGCTGAAGGAATTCCTGCAGCTGCGGCGCGACCGCGTGACGTTCGCGATGATCGTCGGCGTGCCGATCATCCAGCTCACGCTGTTCGGCTTCGCGATCAACACCGATCCGAAGCACCTGCCCACCGCGGTGATCGTCGCGGATGCGAGCCCGTTCGCGCGCAGCTTCATCGCCGCGATGCGCAATTCCGCGTACTTCGACATCGTCGAGACGCTGCCCGACGAGGCGGCCGGCCGGCATGCGCTCGCCCGCGGCGACGTGCAGTTCGTGCTGAGCGTGCCGGCCGATTTCTCGCGGCGGCTGCTGCGCGGCGAGCGTCCGTCGCTGCTCGTCGAGGCGGACGCGACCGATCCCGTCGCGACCGCGTCGGCGATCGGCGCGCTGCCGGGCCTCGTGCAGCCCGTCGCGGACAAGGACCTGACGGGCCCGCTCGCCCACCTGAACGGCCGCCCGGCCGCGTTCGACGTCGTGCTGCACCGGCTGTACAACCCCGAGGGCATCACGCAGTACAACGTCGTGCCGGGCCTGATGGGCGTGATCCTGACGATGACGATGGTGATGATGACGGGCCTCGCGATCACCCGCGAACGCGAGCGCGGCACGATGGAGAACCTGCTCGCGACGCCCGTGCGGCCGCTCGAGGTGATGACGGGCAAGATCGTCCCGTACGTGCTGATCGGGCTGATCCAGGTGTCGATCATCGTCGCCGCGGCGCGCTTCGTGTTCGAGGTGCCGTTCGTCGGCGGCGTGTTCGCGATCTACCTGTCCGCGCTGCTGTTCATCGCGGCGAACCTGACGGTCGGCATCACGCTGTCGTCGCTCGCGCAGAACCAGTTGCAGGCGATGCAGCTCGCGGTGTTCTATTTCCTGCCGAACATCCTGCTGTCGGGCTTCATGTTCCCGTTCGCCGGGATGCCGAAGTGGGCGCAATTCATCGGCAACCTGCTGCCGCTCACCTACTTCAACCGCCTCGTGCGCGGCATCCTGCTGAAAGGCAACGGCTGGAACGACCTGTGGCCGTCGGTGTGGCCGGTCGCGCTGTTCACCGTCGTCGTGATGGGCGTCGCGCTGCGGTTCTACCGACGTACGCTCGACTAGGCGCCGCACGATGAAACCCGCTTCGCGTCGCCCCTTCCACGTCGACCCTGCTGCTCGCGGCTGTGCGCTGGCTGCCGCGCTGCTCGTCGCGGGATGCGCGGTCGGGCCGGATTTCCACGCGCCGGATGCGCCCGCCACGCAGCACTACACGCGCGGCGAGCCGCCCGCGACGACGGCCGCCACTGCCGCCCCGACTGGCGACGCGCAGACGTTCGCATCGGCCGCGCATACGCCGCGGCACTGGTGGACGCAGTTCGGCTCCGAACCGCTGAACCGGCTCGTCGATACCGCGTGGCACAACAGCCCGACGCTTGCCGAGGCCCGCGCGCGACTCGACGAAGCGCGGCAGAACCATGCGGCCGAAGCCGGCGCGACGATGTTGCCGAAAGTCGATGCGAGCCTGTCGGCCACGCGCGAGCAGGTCGACACGACCGCGTTCGGCCTGCCCGCCAACGTGCCCAGCCCGGGGCCGTTCACGCTGTATGACGCGTCGGTGAGCGTGTCGTATGTACTCGACGTGTTCGGCGGCAACCGGCGTGCGCTCGAAGCGCTACGCGCGCAGGTCGACTACCAGGCGTACACGCTCGACGCGGCGCGCCTGACGCTCGCGGGCAACGTCGTCGCGACCGCGATCCTGCGCGCGTCGCTCGCGCAGCAGGTCACGCTCACGCGGCAACTGATCGATGCACAGGCGCGCCAGTTGCGCATCGTCGAAGCGCGTTTCGCAATGGGTGGCGTTTCGCAGGCCGACGTGCATGCGCAACGCGCACTGCTCGCGCAAACGCAGGCGTCGCTGCCACCGCTCCAGGCCCGCCTCGCGCAGGCCGGCCACCGGCTCGCGATCCTGCTCGGCGTGGCGCCGTCCGATGCCGTGCTGCCCGACCTCTCCCTCGATGCGCTCGCGCTGCCGCGCACGCTGCCCATCGCGTTACCGTCGACGCTCGCGCGCGAACGCCCCGACATCCGCGCAGCCGAAGCCGTGCTGCACCAGGCGAGCGCGAACGTCGGCGTGGCCACCGCGAACCTGTATCCGCGCTTGTCGATTTCGGCGGGAATCGGCTCGGAGCGCACACGCATCGCGGATCTCGTGAGCGGACTCAATGTGTGGAATGTCGGCCTCGGCCTGACGCAACCGCTCTTTCACGGCGGTGAACTGCGCTCGAAAAAACGTGCGGCCGAAGCGGCGTACGACGCGGCCTTCGCGAGTTACCGGGAAACCGTGCTCGAAGCGCTGCAGCAGGTGGCCGATGCCATGCGCGCGGTCGAGCACGACGCGGCGACATTGCAGGCGAGAGACACCGCCGCGCAGGAAGCGGCGGCCAGCAACCGGATTGCCGGCGACCGTTACGCGGCGGGCGGGATCAGCACGTTCGACCTGCTCGACGCGCAGCGGCAGGCGCTGCAGACGGCGCTCGACCGGACGCGCGCGCAGGCCGACCGGCTCGCCGATACGGCGGCGCTGTTTCAGGCGCTGGCGGGGAACTGGACGGATGACGCGGCGGAGTGATCGGATGGACGACATTGGCACGGGCCGGATGCTGCCGTCTGCACGCTGGGCACCGCATGAGCGGTGCACTTGTCAGGCGCGGCATTCGTCGCCGTCCGCATCCGGTCGATGCCGGCCGGCGACGGCACCGGAATACGCACAATACGTACCGCAAACAAAAAACCGGCCCGAAGGCCGGTTCTTCAACCGCATGTCGTAAGCGGCGCTCGCGCGCCGCGCGACATTTAGAAGCGGTGGATCAGGCCGACGCCGACGCCGATCTGGTTCTGCTTCGAACCTGCGCCCACGCCGTCGCCGATGGACGTCGTTGCAGCGATGATCTTGCCGCCGTTGAGCGTGTTGCCGCTCGAATGCTGGTAAGCCTCAACTGCGTACAGGCCCGTGCGCTTCGACAGGCTGTAGTACTGCGACAGCGTGACCTGGTGGTACTTGGCCGAGCTGGTGATGCCGTTCGACTGCGTTGCCGCCGTGTACGAGTAGCCCGCTGCGAAGTCCCACTGAGCGGCTGCCTTCCAGTGCAGCACGGCACCTGCCGTGTTGAAGATGGCCGTGTTGCGGAACGCCGAACCCGTGCCCGGCGTGTACTGGACGTTCGAGTACGATGCCGAGATGTCCCATGCCGGCGTGAACTGGTAGCCCGCCGTCACGGCGATACGCTGTTGCGATTGCGCCGTGGCATAGCCGTTGTTGATCGACGAGACAGCCGGCTGGTTGCCGTCGCCCGATGCCGTCAGGCCGTTCTGGACCGTCGAGTTCGCGCCCCACACGCCGCCGCCGAGCGTCGCGTTGTTGACCTTCTGATAGCCGACCGCGATGCCTGCCGGGCCGTTCAGGTACTGGATCGCCGCGCTCCACGTCGAGCCGCGGTTCGTCGCGCCTGCGACGCCGCCGAACGAGTACGAACCGCCGACCGTGAAGCCGTAGAACTTCGGCGACATGTAGACGAGCGAGTTGTTCGCGCGGTAGCTCGTATCCAGCGAGTCGATATCGCCCGGGTGTGCGCCGTAGTAGCCGGTCAGCCAGGTCGTCGGGCTGTACGGCGACAGCAGCGTGTAGTACGCGGTGTACTGGCGGCCGGCCGTCAGCGTACCGTACGTGCTGTTGGTCAGGCCAACCCACGCCTGACGCGTGAAGATGCCGTTGGTCCACTGCGACGAGCCGTTAGCCGTGTTGACGCCGGCTTCCAACTGGAAAATCGCCTTCGTGCCGCCGCCGAGATCTTCGCTGCCCTTCAGGCCGAAGCGGCTGCCTGCCCACACGCCGGTGGACATTTGCACCTTCGAGTGACCACCCGTGGTCGCGCCGACGGCCGACGAGTTGTTCTGCCAAGCCAGACCGTTGTCGACGATACCGTACAGGGTCACGCTGCTCTGGGCGTGGGCGGCGGTAGCGGCTGCGAGACCGACTGCCGTCATGGCGAAAGCGACGCGCTTTTTCATTGATTCTCCGTCCTCAAAGAATGATTTCTTTTCTGGTGTGGTTTTATGACTGACACATGTGCGAGTACATGCCGACGGGATTCTGACGGATTACCGATTATTTCCCAACACGCGCAGTCGGTCATCGTATGATCGACGCAACGCAGGGGTTCACCAAGCGGTTACATAACACCTGAAAACGCTTACGCGGCGGGCTTTTCCGGCATTTCCCGGTGAAAACCCTAGCTTTACATTTTTACGGGTGCAACGCGTCCGTCGGATGTCGTCAGATGCCTTCGGCAACATACGTCTTACCAATGCGCGACCGTGGCTGACACCACGATTCACGCCGCCGCGAAGGATCGCTGACGTTCATGACACCCACGTTTCGCGACACGAAATAATGAAAACGTTTTTAGCCGAGGCGTGAAGCGGCGGACGGTGATGGCCCGGCGAACGCGGGCGGAGGGGCGATGCCGGCACCTGTCGCGCCGGCATCGTTCAGTGCGAATCAGCGCGTGGCCGGCTGCGCGAGATGCGCGCTCACGGCATCGGCGAGCGCGGTCAGGCGCGCGCGAATCGCGGCGTTCGAACCGACCAGCGCGAGCGACGACGCCATGATCCGGTAGACGCGCTTTCTCGGCACCTTGGCCGGCTTTGCCGGATCGAGCCACGCATCGTTGCCGGCCAGCAACTCGAGCGTTTCGAGGCCGATCATGATCGGCCACAGGCACGCGAGCCGCAGCCGCACGAAGCGGCGCGGGATCGCGAGCGTATACGTGCATGCGTCGCGATACTGGTCGAGCGTCACGCGCAGCAGGTCGACGAGCACGCCGCGCGCGCGCGCCGACGCGTCGGGCGCCATCAGGTCGGCGACGCCGAGCCCGTGCGCACCCAGCACGTCGTCGGGCAGGTAACACCGGCCGATGCGCAGGTCCTTCCCGCAGTCGCGCAGGATGTTGGTCATCTGCAGCGCCTTGCCGAAACGGATGCCCTTCTCGCACATGTCCGGCAGGTTCCAGCCGCGCGCGGCCGGCGTGTGCATGCCCGTCATGTCGGTCCAGAACTCGCCCACGCAGCCGGCCACGAGATACGTGTAGCGGTCGAGTTCGCCGCGCGTCGGCAGCGACACGACGCGCCCCGACTGCTCGTCGGGGAACGTGCGCAGGTCGAATACCATCCCCGCCGTCAGCGTCGCGACGACCTTGCGGATCGATGCGCGGTCGGCGTCCGGCTGCGTGCGCAGCAGCGCGAGCATCGGCTCGATCGAGCCGAGCAGCACGTGCTCGTGCGAATCGGTCTGCATCCGCGTCACGTCCTCGAGCGCCCGCGACAGCGCGACGCCGTCGCCGAGCCGCTCGACCTCGTCGCGCAGGTCGGTCAGCAACGCGGCCCGGCGATCGGGTGCGACGAGCGCCGTATCGGCAATCGTGTCGGCCGCGCGCGCAAGCAAGTACGCCAGGCCGACCGGGTCGCGCATGCCGTCGGGCAGCACGCGCAGCGTCAGGTAGAAGGAGCGGGAAACGTTCTTCAGCAGGTCGCCGAGCAGGAAAGCGGAATCGGTTCGAGTCGTCATGGGTCGGGAAAAATCGGCCGGCGCGGGCCCCGGACGCACACGGGCGCCGGGCGCCCGCGCCGGCCCGCGAGTCGCCGCATCGTCGCACCAGACGGGCGTCGGCCCCGGCGCGGCGATGCAAAATTCCCGCAAGTTTAGTGCATCCGGCGGCCGGCCTGCCCGAGACGGCCGGAATGCGCGTCACGCCAAGCCGCACTCAACCGCCCTGCCACCGGCATCGCACCCTAAAAATAGAGAATGGAAAGGCACAAGTAATATATATGTAATTATTCGGTGCGACGATCGCGTCCCATTCGACTCCGTGCGACACGCCACGACAGCCGCATCGCCGGATCGATCGCCCCTTTCCGACTCTCGTTTCGAAGGTTCATCGACATGCTCTTCAAACGCCCGACCTCCCTGCGCTACGTCCCGTTCGCCTGTGCCGCCGCGTTCCTGCTCGCCGCGTGCGGTGGTGACGACGACGTCGCGTCCGATCCCACCCAGCCGATTTCCGCGAAGGTCCAGGTGGTCGGCCATCGAGGCGCGAGCGCGCTGCGCCCCGAACACACGCTCGCGTCGTACCGCAAGGCGGTCGAGGACGGCGCGGACGTGATCGAGCCCGACCTCGTGTCGACCCGCGACGGCGTGCTCGTCGCACGACACGAGAACGAGATCTCGGGCACGACGAACGTGTCGACGCTGCCGCAGTTCGCGAGCCGCAAGGCGACCAAGACGATCGACGGCGCGGCGCTGACGGGCTGGTTCACCGAGGATTTCACGCTCGCCGAGCTGAAGACGCTGCGCGCCCGCGAACGCATTCCGCAGGTGCGCCCCGCGAACGCCGCGTACAACGACCAGTTCGAGATCCCGACGTTCGACGAGATCGTCGCGCTCGCGAAGCAGATGTCCGCGCAGACCGGCCGCACGATCCACCTGTATCCGGAAACCAAGCATCCGACCTACTTCCAGTCGATCGGCCTGCCGCTCGAGGACCGTCTCGTCGATGCGCTGCTGAAGGATACATACACGGCACGCACGGCGACCGTCTACATCCAGTCGTTCGAGGTCGCGAACCTGAAGACGATCCGCAACCGGATCAAGTCGAGCCAGCCGAACTGGAAGCTCGTGCAGCTGATGGACGAAGCCGGCCAGCGCCCGTACGACTTCGTGAAGGCGAACGACAAGCGCACCTATGGCGACCTGTCGACGCGCGACGGCATGCGCGAGATCGCGACCTATGCGAACGGCGTCGGCCCGTACAAGACGTCGATCATCGCGGTCGCCGCGGACGGCACGCTGCAGCAGCCGACGCCGTACGTGCGCTACGCGCACGAGGCCGGCCTCGTCGTGCATCCGTACACGTTCCGCCCGGAGAACAACTTCCTGCCCGCGTCGCTGAAGGACGGCGGCACGCCGGCCACGCGCAACACGGCCGGCTCGGTGCGCGAGATCCAGGCGTACCTGCGCGCGGGCATCGACGGTTTCTTCACCGACGATCCGGCCGTCGGCCGCACGGCCGTCGATACGTTCAAGCGCTGACAGGCGCGCTGACCGGGCACGACGCATGACGCACGACGCGCCGCGCCCGGTTGCACCGTTTCGGTCAGATCACGTTGAAGTGATGCGTGCCGTCCCGCTTCAATTGATCGACCAGTCCGTACTCCCAGTCGAGATACGCCTGCATCGCGGCCGCCCCGTTGTCGGTGCCTTCGTACGGGCGCCGGTAGCGGTCGACGCGCGGTGAGGCCAGATGCGTCTCGCCGCTTTCGAGCGGCAGCCCGGCGTCGATCCACGCGGCCGTGCCACCGGCGAGCACCGAGATGTCGGCCGAAGCCGGCAGCAGCGCGCGGGCGTCGTCCGCCGCGAACCGCGCCAGCAGGCTCGACCCGCACGTGAACACATAGCGGTTCGCGGGCGGAATCGCCGCGAGCGCGTCGCGCAACTGCGCACGCACGGCGAACCACGCCCCCGGGATATGCCGCTTCACGTAGTTCGCGCTGGCCGTCACGTCGACGATCGCCAGTTCGCCCGGCGCGGCCTCCTTCAGCCAGCCCGCGAGCGTCGCGGGCGACACTTCCGCCACGCTCGGCGTCGCCGGCACGTCGCGCGGCGGCTGGCCGCGCTCGCCGAACTGCGCCGTGCCGTCCTCCGCGAACCGCGCCAGCAGGCTCGACCCGCACGTGAACACATAGCGGTTCGCGGGCGGAATCGCCGCGAGCGCGTCGCGCAACTGCGCACGCACGGCGAACCACGCCCCCGGGATATGCCGCTTCAC
>NZ_JAAGPC010000258.1:0-9093 GCF_017104595.1 Burkholderia sp. Tr-20390
TCACGAGCGCGGCGCATGCCGCGAAGGCGGCCGAGCGCACGCGCCTGTCCGCCGACGCGGCCGCCGCGGTGGCCGACGCCGTGAAGTCGCGCATCGAGCGGATCGTCAACGATACGGTGATGCAGGAGCTCGGCGAACTGCGCGGGATGATGGCAGAGCAGTTCGACAGCCTGATGTGGCACGACCGCCAGCGTCGCAGCGCCGTGCATGGCGCACTGACGAAGCACCTGTTCGCGGCCGGCTTCTCCGCGCAGCTCGTGCGGATGCTGGTCGACAACATGCCGGCCGGCGACGGCGCGCAGACCTTCGAACAGGCCGCCGAATGGGCGCAGTCGGTGCTCGCGTCGAACCTGCCGGTGCTCGAAAGCGAAGATGCGCTGATGGAGCGCGGCGGCGTGTTCGCGCTGATGGGGCCCACGGGCGTCGGCAAGACGACCACCACCGCGAAGCTGGCCGCGCGCTGCGTGATGCGCTTCGGTGCGAGCAAGGTCGCGCTGCTGACCACCGACAGCTATCGGATCGGCGGCCACGAGCAGCTGCGCATCTTCGGCAAGATCCTCGGCGTGCCCGTGCACGCGGTGAAGGATGCGGGCGACCTCGCGCTCGCGCTGTCCGAGCTGCGCAACAAGCACATCGTGCTGATCGACACGATCGGCATGAGCCAGCGCGACCGCGCGGTGTCCGACCAGATCGCGATGCTGCACGGGGCGAACGCGCCGGTGCAGCGCCTGCTGCTGCTCAACGCGACCAGCCACGGCGACACGCTCAACGAAGTCGTGCAGGCGTACCGCAGCGCGGGCGAGCATCCGGACCTGGCCGGCTGCATCCTCACGAAGCTCGACGAGGCGACCCACCTCGGCGGCGTGCTCGACACGGTGATCCGCTACAAGCTGCCGATCCATTACGTGTCGACCGGCCAGAAGGTGCCGGAGAACCTGTACGTCGCGTCGACCAAATTCCTGCTGAAGAGCGCGTTCTGTGTACCGCGTGACGGCTCGCCCTTCGTGCCGCAAGACGAGGACATGCCGACGCTGCTTTCCGCACTGACCGCACGTTCCACCGCCGAGCTTCACGAGGTGCGATTTGGATAAACGAATCATCGACCAGGCCGAAGGGCTGCGGCGCCTGCTGGCCGGGCGCGCGTCACGCATCGTCGCGGTGGCGGGCGGGCCGGCGGGGGTCGGCTGCACGTCCACCGTCGTGAACCTGGCGGCGGCGCTCGCATCGCTCGGCAAGGATGTGCTCGTCGTCGACGAGCGTGCCGACGTGCATTCGGCCAGCGCGACGCTGGCGGGCGCGTGGCTGCGCGACGGCGAGCGCACGCGGGTCGCGGCCGGCTTCGGCCTGTGCGCCGCGGCGCGGCTCGCGCGCACCGGCTACACCGACGCGCAGCTGAGCGATTTCATCGACGGCCCGGCCGACATCGTCCTCGTCGACGCGCAGCTCGGCGGCGACGGTTCGTTCTCGGCGCTCGCCCGCGAAGCGCACGACGTGCTGGTCGTCACGCGGGTCGCCGCGCAGGCGATCACCGAGGCGTATGCGTGCATGAAGCGGCTGCATTTCGCGCACGCGTTCGCGCAGTTCCGGGTGCTGACCAATCACGTCGGCAGCCACGCGGACGCGAAGACGGCGTTCGACAACCTCGCGGGCGTCGCGAGCCGCTACCTGACGGTGTCGATCGCCGACGCGGGCTGCGTGAGCGCCGATCCGCTCGTCGAGCATGCGCGCGAGCTGACGCGTGCCGCGGTCGACGCGTTCCCGTCGTCGGCCGCCGCGCGTGACTACCGGCAGATTGCCGCCGACCTGCTGTACTGGCCGATGCGCCCGCGTTCGGGTGCGGGCCGTGCCGTGCACGCGGGCGGCAAGCCGTCGTATGAGGCGGGCGCGGCACACGCCGCGTGAGCGCCACCGCAAGGAGAGAGCCATGATGTACAACGCTCAAGGAAAGATGTCCCAGGCCGACGTGCTCGCGCAATATGCGCCACTCGTGCGACGCCTCGGGCTGCAGCTCGTCGCGAAGATGCCGGCGAGCGTCGACCTCGACGACCTGATCCAGGCCGGCATGATCGGCCTGATGGACGCGGCCGGCCGCTACAAGGAAGACCAGGGCGCGCAGTTCGAGACCTACGCGACGCAGCGTATCCGCGGCGCGATGCTCGACGAGCTGCGCAGCAACGACTGGCTGCCGCGCAGCCTGCGCAAGACGTCGCGCGAGGTCGAGCACGCGGTGCACCAGGTCGAGCAGCATCTCGGCCGCTCGGCGAGCGAGACCGAGATCGCGCAGCACCTGAACATGCCGCTCGACGAATACCAGGGGATGCTGCAGGACCTGCACGGCAGCCAGCTGATCTACTACGAGGATTTCGACCGCGCGGCCGACGACGAGCCGTTCCTCGACCGCTACCGCGTCGATCACGCCGATCCGCTGTCGGCGCTGCTCGACGAGCACCTGCGCGAAGCGCTCGTCGAGGCGATCGAGCGGCTGCCGGAGCGCGAGAAGCTGCTGATGTCGCTGTACTACGAACGGGGTCTGAATCTGCGCGAGATCGGCGCGGTGCTCGAAGTGAGCGAATCGCGCGTGTGCCAGCTGCACAGCCAGGCCGTCGCGCGCCTGCGCGCACGGCTGCGCGAACAGGCGTGGGTCGGCGCGGAGTCCTGACCCTTTACTGAAGGCCGCGCGCGCCGACGCCGCGCGCGTGTGCCGGGTGCGCGCCACGTGTGTGCGTGCTTGCGCATTCTGCGCGCCGATTTGCTACAATCCTCTCCGCTTTCCGAGGAGCGTTGCGACGGACCACCCTGCGTCCGCCAGGCTCGGAAGGCTTCACCAAGCAGCCGTGCGGCACAACCGCGTCGGCCCCGCTTCCTGAACGGCGCTCACGTCACCAATCTAGAAACTTTTTAGAAAGGAGGGCGTGATGAACGCCATTATCGATTCCAAAGCTTCCAACGATTACGTCGTCGCCGACATGGCGCTGGCCGGCTGGGGCCGCAAGGAACTGAACATCGCCGAGACCGAAATGCCGGGCCTCGTGCAGATCCGTGACGAATACAAGGCGCAGCAGCCGCTGAAGGGCGCGCGCATTGCCGGTTCGCTGCACATGACGATCCAGACGGGCGTGCTGATCGAGACGCTGAAGGCGCTCGGCGCGGACGTCCGCTGGGCCTCGTGCAACATCTTCTCGACGCAGGACCACGCCGCTGCCGCGATCGTCGAAGCCGGCACGCCGGTGTTCGCGTTCAAGGGCGAATCGCTCGACGAATACTGGGAGTTCTCGCACCGCATCTTCGAATGGCCGAACGGCGAATTCGCGAACATGATCCTGGACGACGGCGGCGACGCAACGCTGCTGCTGATCCTCGGCGCGAAGGCCGAGAAGGACCGTTCGGTGATCGCGAAGCCGACCAACGAGGAAGAAGTCGCGCTGTACAAGTCGATCGCGCAGCACCTCGACGCGGACCCGACCTGGTACTCGACGCGCCTCGCGCACATCAAGGGCGTGACCGAAGAAACCACGACCGGCGTGCACCGCCTGTACCAGATGGAAAAGGACGGCCGCCTGCCGTTCCCGGCGTTCAACGTGAACGATTCGGTCACCAAGTCGAAGTTCGACAACCTGTACGGCTGCCGTGAATCGCTGGTCGACGGCATCAAGCGCGCGACCGACGTGATGATCGCGGGCAAGGTCGCGGTCGTCGCGGGCTACGGCGACGTGGGCAAGGGCTGCGCGCAATCGCTGCGCGGCCTGGGCGCGACCGTGTGGGTCACCGAAATCGATCCGATCTGCGCGCTGCAGGCGGCGATGGAAGGCTACCGCGTCGTGACGATGGAATACGCGGCCGACAAGGCCGACATCTTCGTGACGGCCACCGGCAACTACCACGTGATCAACCACGATCACATGAAGGCGATGCGCCACAACGCGATCGTCTGCAACATCGGCCACTTCGACTCGGAAATCGACGTTGCGTCGACCCGCCAGTACCAGTGGGAAAACATCAAGCCGCAGGTCGACCACATCATCTTCCCGGACGGCAAGCGCGTGATCCTGCTGGCGGAAGGCCGCCTCGTGAACCTCGGCTGCGCGACCGGCCACCCGTCGTTCGTGATGTCGAACTCGTTCGCGAACCAGACGCTCGCGCAGATCGAGCTGTTCGTGCGCGGCAACGAGTACGAGAACAAGGTGTACGTGCTGCCGAAGCACCTCGATGAAAAGGTTGCGCGCCTGCACCTCGCGCGCATCGGCGCGAACCTGTCCGTGCTGTCGGACGAGCAGGCTTCGTACATCGGCGTGCAGAAGGACGGCCCGTTCAAGCCGAACCACTACCGCTACTGATCCGATGCGCCGCTGCCGCGGTGCCGGGCGCGCGTCACCCGCGCGCACCCGGTACGGCGGCACGGCGCGGGATCGCCGGCTGCCGCGGCGCGCCTTCGGGCACCCGCGGCAGCCGGCGGCGGCCACTGATCGTACCGATCGACAACCGAACCGGAGCACTCCATGAGCGTCATCCTCACCTGGGTCATCAACGCGCTCGCGCTGCTGATCATCACCTACCTCGTGCCGTCGATCCACATCAAGAGCTTCGGCACGGCGCTGATCATCGCGGTCGTGCTCGGCCTGATCAACACGGTGATCCGTCCGGTGCTGATCCTGCTGACGCTGCCCGTCACGATCGTCACGCTCGGGGTGTTCATCCTCGTCGTGAACGCGTTGTGCTTCTGGTTCGCGTCGTCGCTGCTGAAGGGCTTCGAGGTGTCGGGGTTCTGGTCCGCGTTCTTCGGTTCGATCCTGTACAGCATCGTGTCGTGGCTGCTGTCCGCCCTGATCTTCGGTCAGCGCGACATCGGCTGACGCCCCAGGGCCTGTTCCCTCAGAATCATGAAACCGATCGAACTCTCGTTTGAATTCTTCCCGCCGAAAACGGCGGAAGGCGTCGAGAAGCTGCGCGCCACGCGTGCGCAGCTGCTGCCGCTGAAGCCGAAATTCGTGTCCTGCACGTTCGGCGCCGGCGGTTCGACGCAGCAGGGCACGCTCGATACGGTGCTCGACATGCAGAAGGACGGCCTCGAGGCCGCGCCGCACCTGTCGTGCATCGGTTCGTCGCGCGACAGCCTGCGCGCGATCCTCGACCAGTACCGCTCGTACGGCATCCGCCACATCGTCGCGCTGCGTGGCGACCTGCCGTCGGGGATGGGCGAAGTCGGCGAACTGCGCTATGCGTCGGAGCTCGTCAGCTTCATCCGCGCCGAGCACGGCGACTGGTTCCACATCGAGGTGGCCGGCTATCCGGAGTACCACCCGCAGGCGCGCTCGCCGAAGGCCGATCTCGAGAATTTCGCGCGCAAGGTGAAAGCCGGCGCGAATTCCGCGATCACGCAGTACTTCTTCAACGCCGACGCGTATTTCCGCTTCGTCGACGATGCGCGCAAGCTGGGCGTGGAGGTGCCGATCGTGCCGGGCATCATGCCGATCACGAACTTCTCGCAGCTGATGCGCTTCTCCGAGATGTGCGGCGCCGAAGTGCCGCGCTGGGTCGCGCGCCGGCTCGAGAGCTTCGGCGACGATCGCGAGTCGATCCGCGCGTTCGGCGCGGACGTCGTCACGAGCCTGTGCCAGCGTCTGGTCGACGCGGGCGTGCCGGGTCTGCATTTCTATACGCTGAACACGGCGGCCGCGACGCGGACGATCTGTGAGCGGCTCGTCATGTAAGCGCGCTTACGCGATTGCATGCGTCAAAGCCCCGCCGGTTGTGCCGGCGGGGCTTTTTTTCATGGCTTGCGGCGCGCGGCCGCGTGCGTCAGCGCTGCGCCTGCATCAGCGGCGGGCGGCGCTCGAACCACGGCCGCGCCTGTTCGAGCTGGCGGGCGAGCCGGAGCAGCAGCGCGTCGTCGGCATGACGCGCGGCGAACTGCACGCCGATCGGCAGCCCGCGCGCGTTCCAGTAGAGCGGCACCGACATCGCCGGCTGGCCGGTCAGGTTGAACAGCTCGGTGCAGCCGGCCCACGTGAACGCCTTTTCCGACGACTTCGCGAGCATTTCCTTCAGCAGCGGCTTCACCGGCAGCGCGGCGAGCACCTTCATCTGCGCCGCTTCGAACGGCGTCGGCTGCAATTCGCCGATCTTCACCGGCGGGCCCGCGAGCGATGCGCACAGGATCGCGTCGTAGCGCGACACGAGGCCGGCCACCTGCACGGTGAGCTGGCGCTGCCATTCGAGCACGTCCGGCAGGCGCGTGCGCGCGAGGCGCCGGCCGATCACGGCCATCGCCCACGTCGCGGCCTCGAATTCGCCGCGCTTCGGCGTGCGGCCGGTCAGCGCGCGCGCGCCGAGCACCATCTCCTCGGCGATCGTCGCCCATAGCGTGAGGAAGGTTTCGGCCGCGCGCGCGTAGTTGACGTGCAGCGTCGCCGGCTCGACATGGTGGCCGAGCGATTCGAGCAGCGCGGCCGCGTCGTCGAGCGCCGCGCGCGTGTCGTCGGCGAGTGCCGGCGCGAGCATCGGATCGAGCACGAGGCCGATCCGCAGCGGGCCGGGCGGCGTGTCGAGCTCGCCGAGGAACGTGCCGGGCGCGCCCGGTGGCAAGGTCTGGCCGGTCGTCACGTCGAGCAGCAGCGCGCTGTCGCGCACGCTGCGCGTGACCGCATGCTGGACGACCAGCTCGCCGTTCGACGGCAGGTCGACGAGTACCGGGTTGCGGCTCGGCTTCAGGCCGAACAGCCCGCAGCACGACGCCGGGATGCGGATCGAGCCGCCGCCGTCGGATGCATGGGCGAGCGGCACGATGCCGGCCGCGACGGCCGCCGCCGCACCGCCGCTCGAGCCGCCGGGCGTGTGATCGAGATTCCACGGGTTGCGGCACGCGCCGAACAGTTCGGGTTCCGTATACGGCATCTGGCCGATCTCCGACGTGTTGGTCTTGCCGAACACGTTGAGACCGGCCGCGCGGCTGCGCGCGATCACCGGCGAATCGTCGGCGGGCACGAAATACCGGTAGTGCCGGCTGCCCATCGACAGCGGCAGCCCGGCGACCGCCGCGCCGAGATCCTTCACGAGATAGGGAACGCCGGCGAACGGCGCGTCGGCGCCGCCGTCGGGTGTGGCGGCCGCGCGCTGGCGTGCGGCTTCGTAGTCCTGCAGCACGATCGCGTTGATCGCGCCGTTGACCGCTTCGGCCTGGCCGATCGCGGCGTCGAGCAGTTCGCGCGGGCTCGCCTTGCGTTCGCGTACCAGTGTGGCGAGGCCGATCGCGTCATGCGCGAGATAGTCCGAGTGCATCGCTGTGATCCCCGTGGTGGCTCGTGGCGATGACAGCAGCATAACGCGGGCCCGGTGCGCGGGGCCCGCGGCCGGCGGTTTTTAGAGGTGCTCGGCGAGGAACGTCAGCGTGCGGCCGTGCGCGAGCGCCGACGCGCGCTGGTTGTACGACGCGCGGTCCGTGCAGTTGAAGCCGTGCTCGGCGCCCGGATAGTCGTGGAACGACGCGTGGCCGTGGCCGGCGAAGGCGGCCTTCACCTGGTCGACGGCCTCGGGCGGGATCGCGTGGTCGTGTCCCGCGTAGTGGAACAGGATCGGCTGCTTGATCTGGCCGGCCAGATCGAGCGCGTTCTGGATGCCGCCGCCGTAGTAGGCCACGGCCGCGTCGATCTTGCCGGTCGCGGCCGCGCGGTACGCGAGCTGGCCGCCGAAGCAGTAGCCGATCGCGGCAACCTTGCCGGCCACTTCCGGGCGCGCGCGCAACGCATCGGCGGCCGCGCCGATGTCCGCGACCGCGAGGCCCACGTCGGTCTTTTTCATCAGCTCGATGCCCTTGTCGCGATCCGCGCCTTCGTAGGTCAGTTCGACGCGCGGCTGCGTGCGCCAGAACACGTCCGGCGCGAGCGCGACGAAGCCGTCGGACGCGTACTGGTCGGCGACCGCGCGGATGTGCGCGTTCACGCCGAAGATCTCCTGGATGATGATGACGGCAGGGCCTTTGCCGCGCGTGGGCAGCGCGAGATAGCCGCCGAAGCTGTCGTTACCGGCGGGGATGTCGATCCATTGGGCAGTCACGTTCTGAACTCCTGGCGAACGGGGTGCGCGATGCGCGCCCCGGGGTGGAAGAGGGCGGCCTAGTGTGCCATCGATCGTGTGACGGTGCAGGGCACGCGCCCGCTTCTCGCGCAGCGATCGTTTCGATCTCGATTATTCATTTTTCGGCGCTGCGCTGCTTCGATAGAGTCGATGTGCCGGCCTTTACAAAGCGCTTTCGCGCATCGTCATCGAAGGATTCGCCATGTCTGCCCGTCTGTTTTCCACGCCCTTTTCCGAACGCTTCGGCCTGCGCCTGCCGCTCGTGCAGGCGCCGATGGTCGGCGCGACCACGACCGCGATGGTCGCCGCCGCGTCGAATGCCGGCGCGCTCGGCAGTCTCGGTGCCGCCGCGTTCGCGCCCGAGCGCCTCGCGACCGAAGTCGAAGCCATCCGCGCGGCGACCGATCGCCCGTTCGCGATCAACCTGTTCGTGCTGCCGGACGCGACGCCCGACGCGGCGACCGTCGCCCGCGCACTGGCCGCGATCGACCCGCTGAACGCGGTGCTCGGGTTGCCGCCGGGCACCGCCCCCGCGCGCTACGCGCCCGACTTCCGCGCACAGCTCGATGCGCTCGTGGCGCTGCGCGTGCCCGTTGCGAGCTTCACGTTCGGCGTGCTCGATGCGGCCGACGTCGCGCGCCTGAAGGCGGCCGGCACCTACGTGATCGGCACGGCGACGCACGTGGCCGAGGGCCTCGCCTGGCAGGCGGCCGGCGCCGATGCGCTGTCCGCGCAGGGCGCCGAGGCGGGCGGCCATCGCGGCACGTTCATCGGTTCCGCCGACGATGCGCTGATCGGTACGCTCGCGCTCGTGCCGCAACTGGTCGACGCGACCGGCCTGCCCGTGCTCGCCGCGGGCGGCATCATGGACGGCCGCGGGATCGCGGCCGCGCTTGCGCTCGGCGCGCAGGGCGCACAGCTCGGCACCGCGTTCCTCACCTGCACGGAAAGCGCGATCGCGGCGGACTGGAAGGCGCGCCTGCTCGCGAGCACCGACACGTCGACGCAGGTCACACGCGCGAT
>NZ_JAAGPC010000259.1:0-9052 GCF_017104595.1 Burkholderia sp. Tr-20390
TTCCACGACCCCTGCCGCCGCACCCGCGCATGCCGATCCTTCGGCGAGGGGGCGGGAACCGGGGGGGCGGGCTGACCGGCGGCCGTTCCGCCCGCACGTGACGCTCGCGCGGCTGCCGCACGATGCGGTCGGGCAGCCGGCGCACGGCGGTGCGGTGAAGCGGCCGGTCGCGCTGCGGTTCGACGCGCTCACGCTGTTCGAAAGCCGGTTGTCGCACGAAGGCGTGTCGCATCGGCCGATCGTGTCGGCGCCGATTGCACGGGCGGACGGTGAGGCGGGCGGCCAGGCGGCGCAGTGAGCGGCTTGTGAGCTGCGTTGCGATTGCCGGCCGCCATGAGTATCGCGTCAGCGCATCGCGTCGACGATATCGCCGGGCCTACTACCTGGCGTAGCGCGCGAGCGTCAACCCCGACAGATCGATCTCCGGCTCTCGCCCCGTGACGAGATCCGCCACCACCTTCCCCGAACCCGTCGACATCGCCCAGCCCGTCGAGCCGTGGCCGACGTTCAGCCAGAGTCCGTCGATCCCGCTTGCGCCCAGCAGCGGCGGCCCGTCGGGCGTCATCGGCCGGCGGCCGACCCAGAAGCGCGCCGACGCCCGATCGGCCGCGTGCGGGAACCAGTCGTCGAGCACCTTCATCAGCGTATCGAGCGCCTGCTGGCGCAGCGCGGCGTGCCGGTTGCCGAGTTCCGCGGTACCCGCGACGCGCAGCGTCGGGCCGAAACGCGTGATCGCCGTCTTCAGCGATTCGTCCATCAGCGCGGCGCGTGGCGATTTCTCGTCGTCGACGACGGCGAGCGTCGCCGAGTAGCCCTTCACCGGATACAGCGGTACGTCGATGCCATGCGGCCGCAGCAGGCCGGCGCTGTCGACGCCGAGCGCGACGACGATCGCATCGGCAGCGAGCCGCACGTCGCGGTGCTGGCCGCCGGGGTTCGATGCGCGCGGATTCGGTCCGCCATCCTCGTCGCCGGTGCCGACGATCCGCACGCCGCGCACCCGGCCGGCTTCAACGTCGAGCGCCCGCACTTGCGTGCGAAAGCGGAACGTCACGCCGCTGGCTTCGCACAGCGCCCGCAGTTCGCGCGTGAAGCGTGCGCAGTCGCCGGCTTCGTCGTCGGGCAGGTAGATGCCGCCGACGGGCGCCTGCCGCGCCCAGCGCAAGCCCGGTTCGATCGCGGTGCAGCCGGCCGCGTCGAGTTCGCGAAACGCGATGCCCGCGTCGCGCAGCACCTTCAACGCGGGCTGCACCATCTCGACGTCGAACGCGCCGCGCAGCAGTTGCAGGTAGCCGCGGCTCGCGCCGTAGTCGAACGGATGGCGGTCCCGAAACGCGTGCAGGCACGCGCGGCTGTAGTACGCGATGCGCTGCATCCGCTGCTTGTTCACACGGAACCGCTCGAACTCGCATTCGCGCAGCCAGCGCGCGATCCAGCGCCACTGCGCGGCGTCGAGCGTCGGCCGGAAGATCAGCGGCGAAGCGGGCTTGAACAGATACTTGAGGATCTTGCCCGGCATCCCGGGCGCGGCCCACGGCGTCACGTAGCCGGGGGCGATCACGCCCGCATTGCCGAGGCTCGTCGCCTGCGCGACATCGGCTTCGCGTTCGATCACGGTGACGTCGCAGCCTGCTTCGCGCAGGTGCCAGGCCGTGGTGACGCCGATCACGCCGGCGCCGAGAACGATCACGTGCATGCGGTTTCCCGAACGAAGAGGCCGCTCACGACACGACGGCCGGATCGTCGACGAGCGACTTGCCGCGCGTTTCCGGCAGCACGAGCGCGGCGACGATCACGAGCAGGTAGCCGCCGCCGGCCACGAGGCCGATCGCCTTCACGAGCGACATCGACTGAGACAGCGCGCCGACGAGAATCGGGAAGAACGAGCCGAGCCCGCGCCCGAGGTTGTAGCAGAAGCCCTGGCCCGAGCCGCGGATCGCGCCCGGATACAGCTCCGACAGATAAGCGCCGACGCCCGCGAAGATCCCCTGCACGACGATCCCGAGCGGGAAGCCGAGCAGCAGCATCGCGGTGTCGGTGATCGGCAGCATCGTGTACGCCATGCCGAGCGAGAACGAGCCGATCGCGAACAGGATGAACGACGCGCGGCGGCCGAGCCGGTCGGACAGGATCGCGCCGACCACGTAGCCGACGAACGAGCCGACGATCAGCACGACGAGATAGCCGCTCGTGTTGAACACCGACAGGTGGCGGACGGTTTTCAGGTAGGTGGGCAGCCACGTCGTGATCGCGTAGTAGCCGCCGAGCATCCCGGTGCACAGCGCGCTGCCGAACAGCGTGGCGCGCAGGTGCGGCGGTGAGAAGATCTCGAGGAAGTGGCCCGACACGCGGCCTTCGTCGCGCGCGCGGCGGGTGGCCGTGTAGATGTCCGGATCGCTGACGTTGCGGCGGATGTACAGGATCCACAGCGCAGGCAGGATGCCAATCCAGAAGCAGGCGCGCCACGCGACCTGCTCGGGCAGCAGCGCGAAGAACGCCCAGTAGAGGATCGCGGCCGCGCCCCAGCCGAACGACCAGCTGCTCTGCACGGTGCCGACCGCTTTCCCGCGATGCTCGGGCGAGCGGATCGTCTCGGCCATCATGATCGTCACGACCGACCATTCGCCGCCGAAGCCGAAGCCCTGCAGCGTGCGCGTCGCGAGCAGCTGCCAGAACGAATGGGTGAAGCCGGACAGGCAGGTGAACAGCGCGAACGTCACGATCGTCCACTGCAGCACGCGTACGCGGCCGTAGCGGTCGGCAAGGATGCCGGCGACCCAGCCGCCGAGCGCCGACGAGATCAGCGAGCTCGTCGCGATCATCCCGGCCTCGCTCTTCGTCATGCCCCAGGTGGCGATCAGCGTCGGAATCAGGAACGAATAGATCATGAAGTCGAACGCATCGACCGCGTAGCCGCCGAAGCCGGCGTACAGCGTCCTGCGCTCGCGCGTCGACAGTTCGTTGAACCACTGGAATGCCTGCATGCTTGCCGCCCCCTCTTTTGTCTCGTCTCGCGCTGCCGTCTGGCGGCTATTTTACGGGCGGGATGCGGGGTGCCAAAAAGGTGAGTGCCGGTGTGTGGCGGCGCGGTGAATGGCGAGGGCGGTGGGCGTTCGTCCGGGGAGCGCGTGATGGCCGATCCGATCGCGCTTGGGCGACAGGCAGGCCCGGGCAACGGTGACGGTCCACGCGCCGGCACGGCGCGCGGGCACGTGCTTCAGAGCGTCAGGCCACCGTCGACATGCACGACCTGGCCGGTGATCTGCCGCGCGGCGTCCGACAGCAGGAACGCGATCAGCGCAGCCACATCGTCGGGTTCGGCGATCCGGCCGAGCGGTGTCGCCTGTTCGGCCTGCGCCCATGCGGCGGCATTGCCGGCGCTCGGCCCGTGGTCCTTGCGCGTGAAGCCCGGCGCGACTGCGTTGACGGTGATGCCGCGCGCGGCGAATTCGGCGGCGGCGGAGCGCACAAGCGATTCGAGCGCGGCCTTCGCAGCGGCAGTGGCCGCGAACGGCGCGTCGGCGCGGTAGCGGTGTGCGACGAACGAGCTGACCGCGACGATCCGCGGCGCAACCGACGCTTCGAGCAGCGGCCGCGCGCGGCCCGCGAGCGCGGAGAACGCGCCGGGCATCGCCGCGAAGGCGGACGCGAGCGCGTCCGCGGAAAGACCGGAAAAGGATTGCCGCGCGGCGAAGCCGGCATTGGCAACGAGATGATCGAGCCCGCCGAAGTGCGTGGCGGTCGCATCGACGAGCGACGCGGCGACGCCCGGCTCACCGAGATCGCCGGTAAGCGTGACGCATTCCGCACCGGCCGCCGTGCATGCGTGAGCAACTTCGGTGAGCCGGGCGCGCGCCGCTTCGTCCGCGCCGCGCGCGTGCAGCGCCAGCGCGATACCGGGTGCCGCAAGCCGCCGCGCGAGTGCCGCGCCGATCCCGGAACCCGCGCCGGTGATTAGCGCGATCCGTGCGATGTGCGCGGCGCGTGCGCTCAAGCCGCGACCTTGTCGCTGTCGTTCACGCGCTCGACGTTGATCGTGCCGACGTGGAACGCGGCCAGCGATTCGCGGTGTGCGATGCTGACGATCGCGGCCTTCGGCAGCCGTTCGGCGAACAGGTGGTACAGGCGCGCTTCGTTGTCGGCGTCGAGCGCGCTGGTCGCCTCGTCGAGGAACAGGAAGTCGGGCTTGTGCAGCAGCACGCGCGCGCCGGCCAGGCGCTGCTGTTCGCCCGGCGACAGCACGCGGGTCCAGTGCGCGGTCTCGTCGAGGCGGTCGACGTAATCCTCGAGGCGGCATGCGCGCAGCGCGTCGCGGCAGGCTTCGTCGCTGAACGCGTCGGCCGTCGCCGGATAGGTGAGCGCGGCCTTCAGCGTGCCGATCGGCAGATAGCTCGTCTGCGGCACGAACATCATCCGCGCGCCGACCGGCGCATCGATCGCGCCGTCGCCGAACGGCCACAGGCCCGCGAGCGCGCGCATGAACGTGCTCTTGCCGGAACCCGACTTGCCGATCACGAGCCAGCGCGAGCCGGGCTCGATCGTGACGCTGCCGATGTTCGCGAGCGCGTTGCCGTTCGGCAGCGCGAGCTTGAGCGACGACGTCGACAGTTTCGCGCCGTCGACGTAGTGCAGGTTGATGCCGCCGTGCTCGGTCGCGGGCGACAGGCTTTCCTTCAGGTGCGACGTGCTCATCACGCGCTTGAATTCGCGCAGACGGTTGACGGTGGCGCGCCATTCGACGAGGGTCGAGTAACTGTTGATGAACCACGAGAACGAATCGCTGACGGTGCCGAACGCGGACGAAATCTGCATCAGCACGCCGAACGAGAACGCACCCGCGAAATAGCGCGGCGCGGCGACGACGAGCGGGAAGATGATCGCGATCTGCCCGTAGAAGCTCAGCACGAACGTGAGCCGCTTCGTGTACTTCATCACGCGCCACCAGTTGTCGCGGATGCGCATGAAGAGGTTTTGCGCGTTGCCGGTCTCGGTCTTCTCGCCGTCGTAGAACGCGATCTGCTCGGCGTTCTCGCGCACGCGGATCAGCCCGAAGCGGAAATCGGCCTCGACGCGCTGCTGCTGGTAGTTGATCGACACGAGCGGATGGCCGACCTTCTGGATGATCAGCGAGCCGACCACCGCGTACAGCGCGGCCGCCCACACCATGTAGCCGGGGATCGCGATCGGCGTCGCGCCGAGCGAAATCGTCAGCGCGCCGGCGAGCGACCACAGGATCGTGATGAACGACACGAGCGTGACGACCGTCGACAGCAGGTCGAGCGACAGCGCGAGCGTGGTCGTCGCGAACGACTGGAGATCGTCGGTGATCCGCTGGTCGGGGTTGTCGGCGAGGCGGTCACGCTCGATCCGGTAGAACGCGCGATCGCCGAGCCACTGGCCGAGAAAGCGGTCGGTGAGCCACTGGCGCCAGCGAAAGCCAAGCATCTGCCGCAGGTAGCGGCCGTACACGGCGAGGATGATGAAGGCGAACGCGAGCGCGGAGAACTGCATCAGCAGGTTCGGGAAGTCGTGGACGTCCTTCGACTGCAGCGCGTTGTAGAACTCCGCGTTCCACTTGTTCAGCCGGACGTTGATCCAGACCACGCAGAGGTTGATCGCGATGATCGTGACCAGCAGGCCCCACGCGATTTTCCATTCGGACGATACCCAGTAGGGCTTGATGAGGCTCCATGCGGATACCGGGCGCTCGTCCTGCGGCGCGTCGGAGGCGGAGCGGACGGGATCGATCGATTGGGTCATGTGCTTCCTGATGAGTAGCCGGCGCGCGGGCCGGGCGAAGCCGGGCGCGCGCCGCGATACGGCATGCCGGGACGCGGCGCCGACTGACGGCGGGCGTCCGGATGGTCGCCCGCGCGTCTTAAACGGCACTTAAGGCCGGCGGTGACGCGGCAACCGGCCGCTCGCGCGGCCGGCCTGCGGGCATTGTGCCAGAGCGGCGCGGCACGTCGGCGAATTTGCCGCAAGGGGGACAGTTTGCGGCGCTTTCCGCTTTTATGGTCTAATGGCCGACGACGAAACAGGGGTGCTTCGTGGCGCGGCCGGCAGATGTTCCGGGCAGCGCGATGAGGCTGAGAAAGACCCTTCGCACCCGATCCGGGTAATACCGGCGAGGGAAGTTTCTGATCCCGCCGGGTCGCGCTGGCTGCCATCCCACATGGTCAGCGCCCTTGTCCCGCCCGGCCGGCCTTTGCTGCCGGTTTCGTCCTTTTGGGTACGCGCTTTGCGCGTTACGGAAGGAATGATGACCGCACAATCTTCAGTCTTTTGCATGGTTCCCGGCCCGATGCCGCGTGCACTCGCATGCGGCGGCGCGTGCGCGTCGACGCTCGTCGTGCGTGCTCGCGCGGAGGGCGCGCGATGAACGCCCGGGATTCCCGACCCGATTTCGCGGTGCTCGGCGGCGGCCTCGTCGGCCGCCTGATTGCCTGGCGGCTCGCGGGCGACGGGCATCGCGTCGCGCTTTACGAGCGCGGCGGCCCGGACGGCGAGCAGTCGGCCGCGTGGATCGCGGCCGCGATGCTCGCGCCGCTCGCGGAAGCGGCGAGCGCGGAGCTGCTGATCACCGAGCTGGGCGCCGCGTCGCTCGCGCGCTGGCCGCAGTGGCTCGCGGAACTGCCCGAACCCGTCTTCTTCCAGCAGCACGGCACGCTCGTCGTCTGGCACCACGCCGATCGCGCCGAGGCGCCGCTGTTCGAGCGGCGCGTGCGCGCGAACGCGCCGGCCGACCTGTTCGACCGCGGTTTCGTGACGCTCGCCGGCGCGCAGGTCGACGCGGCCGAGCCCGTGCTCGCGGGCCGCTTCGCGCGCGGCCTGCTGTTGCCGAACGAAGGCCAGCTCGACAATCGCCAGGCGCTGCGCGCGCTCGCGGCCGGCCTCGTCGAGCGCGGCGTCGACCTGCACTGGCACGTCACCATCGACGATGCAAACCTGCCCGCCGCGCATTTCACGATCGATTGCCGCGGGCTCGGCGCGAAACCCGCGCTGCCCGCGTTGCGCGGCATCCGTGGCGAAGTCGCGCGCGTGCGTGCGCCCGGCATCGGGCTCACCCGGCCCGTGCGGCTGCTGCATCCGCGCTACCCGCTGTACATCGCGCCGAAGCAGGACGATCTCTATGTGATCGGCGCGACCGAGGTGGAGGGCGAGGACATGTCGCCCGTCAGCGTGCGCTCCGCGCTCGAACTGCTGAGCGCGGCGTTCTCCGTGCATCCGGCGTTCGGCGAGGCGCGCATCCTCGAACTCAATGCGCAGTGCCGGCCGACGCTGCCCGATCATCGCCCGGCGGTGATCTGGGACGGCGCGTCGACGCTCGCCGTCAACGGCCTGTACCGGCACGGCTTCATGATCGCGCCGGAAGTCGCGCACGCGGCGGTCGCTGTTGCCGAAGCCGCGCTCGGCGGCGCGTTCGGCGATGCCGATGCGTTCGCCGCGTGGCGCGACGCCGAGCGCTGGCCGACGCTCCTTCATCACCGCAACGACGCGCGCCAGCCGGCCTGACGCGCGCTGCCGACCGAATTCGACGAAGCCCCATGGACATCCAGATCAACCAACAGAACCTGACGTTGCCCGACGGCGCAACGGTGGCCGACGCGCTCGCCGCGTACGGCGCGCGTCCGCCGTACGCGGTCGCGCTGAACGGCAACTTCGTCGCGCGCACGCAGCACGCGGCGCGCGCACTCGCGGCGGGCGACAAGCTCGACGTCGTGCACCCGGTCGCGGGCGGCTGAGCGCCGCCGCGTTGTTCACGCTTCGTCCCCGCTCTTTCAGGAAAACGACATGACGTCCCTCACCTCCGCCGACGCGTTGACGCTGTACGGCGAAACCTTCGCAAGCCGCGTGTTGCTCGGCACGTCGCGCTATCCGTCGCTGCAGTCGCTGTCCGATTCGATCGCCGCGTCGCGTCCCGGGATGGTGACGGTCGCGCTGCGCCGCCAGATGACCGGCGGCACGGCCGAAGCCGGCTTCTTCGACCTGCTCAAGCGCCACGCGGTGCCGCTGCTGCCGAACACGGCCGGCTGCCAGACCGTCGCCGAAGCCGTGACCACCGCGCACATGGCGCGCGAGGTCTTCGGCACCGACTGGATCAAGCTCGAACTGATCGGCGACGACTACACGCTGCAGCCCGACCCGGTCGGCCTGATCGAAGCGGCCGCGCAACTGGTCAAGGACGGTTTCAAGGTGCTGCCGTACTGCACCGAGGATCTGGTGATCGGCCGGCGCCTGCTCGACGTCGGCTGCGAGGCCCTGATGCCGTGGGGCGCGCCGATCGGCACGGGCAAGGGCGTCGTGAACCCGTACGGCCTGCGCGTGCTGCGCGAGCGCCTGCCGGACGTGCCGCTGATCGTCGACGCGGGGCTCGGCGTGCCGTCGCATGCATGCCAGGTGATGGAGTGGGGCTTCGACGGCGTGTTGCTGAACACGGCCGTGTCGCAGGCCACGCATCCCGAGATCATGGCGCGCGCGTTTGCGCAGGGCGTCGAGGCCGGCCGTGCCGCCTATCTCGCCGGGCCGATGGATGCGCGCGAGACCGCGCATGCGAGCACCCCGGTCGTCGGGATGCCGTTCTGGCACCAGGACGGAGGCGGCGCATGAGCGCGCGTTTCGCCGATGCATTCTGGCCACCGGCCGACGAACTGGCCGAAGCGGCCGAGCGGATTCGCGCGCGGCTCGGCGACTGGCCGCGCGGCACTGCGCCGTGGCGGCTTTGTGTCGCGGTGCCCGATGTGCCGGCCGATGGCGACGTGCTGATCGTCTCGGCTGGCGACCGCACCGCGCAGGCGCGCGTGTCGGCCGCGTCGCGGCCCGCGGCGCCGGGCGCCGTCGCGATCGAATTCGACGAGCAGGGCGCGGTGTTTCACACGGCGGGCGCGCGTTACGCGCTCGACGCCGCGCATCCGCTCGGGGACGACTGGATCGCCGCGCTCGCGGCGTTCCTGGATTGCGGCTTTGCGCCGATCGACGCGCTGGTGCTGGCGCTGGCCTGGCGCGACGGCGATGAAACCCGCGCCGCCGATGCGTGGCCGGTCGACGCCGC
>NZ_JAAGPC010000260.1:0-9038 GCF_017104595.1 Burkholderia sp. Tr-20390
TTCGCGCAGAACCTGCTGATCGAGCTGCCGGACAGCGCGATCAGCAGGTTCTGCGCGACGTCGCGCTGCTGCAGCCCGGCCAGGATCGCCTTCGTGCGGTCGACGTTCACGTCGATCGCCGGTTCGTCGCCGGGTTGCTGAATGCGCGCGTCGACGAGCCCACGCACGCCGCGCAGCTTCGCGAGCAGCGTGTTCGCGACCGCGCGGTTCTGGTCGAGCTTGTTGCCGACGATCTGGATGTCGATCGGCGCGGGCAGCCCGAAATTGAGGATCTGGCTGACGATGTCGGCCGGCAGGAACGCGAACGTCACGCCGGGGAACGACTGCGCGAGCACATTGCGCAGCGTCGCGACGTACGCGGCCGTGGACGCATGGTTCGGCTTCAGCGTGATCAGCACGTCGGCGTCCCCGGTGCCGATCGGATCGGACGCGTCGTACGTGAGGTTGATCCCGCTCACCGGCACGCCGATGTTGTCGAGCACGCCCGCGAGCTGGTCCGCCGGGATCACGCCGCGGATCTTCGCTTCCACTTCGTCGGTGAGCCGTGCGGTCTCCTCGATCCGCGTGCCGGTCGGCGCGCGCAGGTGCAGGCGGATCTCGCCGGTATCGACCGACGGAAAGAAGTCCTGGCCGGCGAACGCGAACAGGCCGGTCGATGCGACGCAGGCGAGCAGGAACGCGGCCGCGAAGCGGCGGCGCCGCGCGATCGCCGCGGCGAGCAGCGCGCGATAGCGCAGCCGGACGGCCTCGAAGCGATGTTCGAACGCGGCCTGGAAGCGCGCGAGGCGGGCGAACACGCCGCGCGGCGGCCGGCCGTGGCCCTTCGCGCGCATCAGCGCCATCGCGAGCGTCGGCACCAGCGTGCGCGAGAAGAAGTACGACGCGATCATCGCGAAGATCACCGCTTCGGCCAGCGGCACGAACAGGTAGCGCGCGACGCCGGTGAGCAGGAACATCGGCACGAACACGATGCAGATCGACAGCGTCGACACGAAGGTCGGCACCGCGATCTCGCCCGCGCCGGTCAGAATGGCCTCCTCGAGCGGCGCGCCGAGCTCGAGATGATGCGTGATGTTCTCGATGGCGACGGTTGCGTCGTCCACCAGGATCCCGACCGCGAGCGCGAGCCCGCCGAGCGTCATGATGTTGATGGTCTGGCCGAGCACGGCGAGTGCGAGCAGCGACGTGAGCACCGCGAGCGGGATCGTGATCGCGATGATCAGCGTCGCGCGCCAGCTGCCGAGGAACAGCAGGATCATCAGCGCGGTCAGGCAGGCGGCGATCAGCGCCTCGCGCACGACGCCCTGGACCGCCGCCTTCACGAATACCGACTGGTCGTCGAGCGGCGAAATGTGCAGCGCCTTCGGCAGCCCGGCCGCGATCTTCGGCAGCATCGCCTTCACCTGGTCGATGATCGTCAGCGTCGACGCGCTGCCCGTTTTCTCGACGGTCAGCAGCGCCGCGCGTTTGCCGTCCACCCGCACGATGTTGGTCTGCGGCGCGTAGCCGTCGCGTACGTGAGCGACGTCGCGCACATAGACGACCGTGCCGCCGATCGTCTTCACCGGCAGGTCGTTCAGCGCGGCCACCGTCTGCGTGCTGCCGTTCATCTGCACGTCGTACTCGTGCGTGCCGATCTTCGCGGTGCCGCCGGGCAGGATCAGGTTCTGCGCGTTGATCGCGTTCACCACGTCGATCGGCGCGAGGCCCTTCGCCTGCAGCGCACGCGTGTCGAGATCGACGACGATCTGGCGGATCTTGCCGCCGAACGGCAACGGCACGGCCGCGCCCTGGACGGTCGCGAGCTGCGTGCGGATGAAGCTGTTGCCGAGGTCGTACAGCTGCTGCTCGGCGAGCGTGTTGCTCGACAGCCCGAGCTGCAGGATCGGCACCGTCGACGCGTTGTACGTGATGATGTTCGGCGGCAGCGTGCCGGGCGGCAGGATGCGCAGGATCGACGCGGCGTTGCTCGAGGCTTCCGCGATCGCGCGATTGATGTCGGCGCCCGGGTGGAAGAAGATCTTCACGACCGACACGCCGTTCAGCGATTGCGATTCGATGTGCTCGATGTCGTCGACGTCCGACGTGAGCGCGCGTTCGTAGTTCGACGTGATGCGCTTGGCCATGTCTTCGGCGGAGAAGCCGTTGTACGACCAGACGATGCTGACGACCGGAATGTCGATGTTCGGGAAAATGTCGGTGGGCGTGCGCAGCAGCGCGAGCGGCCCCGCGATGAAGATCAGCAGCGCGAGTACGACGAACGTGTAGGGCCTGCGTAACGCCAGCCGGACGATCCACATGATGGTGCTCCTCGAAGCGGGGAATGGACGCGCATTCGATGCGACGAGCACGCAGTCTGCCGGCGCGGCGTTGACCCGACCCTGACTCGAAGATTACGAAACCGTTATCTGCGCCGGCGCGGCGGCAGCGGCCGTGCGGCGGGCCGCGCAGCGCGATGCGGGCTGGCCAGACACGCGCCGCCGACGGCGGCGCGCCGCTTCATCCATAATGTCCGGCGGCAAACCTTCGCTCATTCGCGTATCTCGCCGATTTCAGGAGCCAGACCGATGTCGTTGCGCACCGATGCAAACTTCTTCCTCCTTCTTGCCGACTCGTATCACCGCCTCGTGAACCGGCCGCTCGTGCCCGACGGCATGAGCGCATCCGACGGCGCCGCGTGGCTGTACGACACGGCGCCGTTCGGCATCCTGGCGCACGACACGGCGGCCGATCCGGTGTTCGTGTACGGCAACCGGCGCGCGCAGGCGATTTTCGAGTACGACTGGGATGAACTGACGGCGTTGCCGTCCCGTCTGTCGGCGGAGCCGATGGAGCGACACGAGCGCCAGGTGTTTCTCGACAAGGTGATGCGCGATGGCTTCGTGGCCGAATACCGCGGCGTGCGCGTGACGAAGTCCGGCAAGCGGTTCTGGATCGAACGCGCGACCGTGTGGCAGCTCATGGACGCGAACGGAGTCGTGCACGGCCAGGCCGCGATGATTCCGGAAGTACGGCCGCTCGACGCGCCCGCATGAACGCGACGATCGACGGGCACGCGCGTCGCGTCGCGGGCCCGCGCGATGTCCGGCGAACCGGGGCGGCCCGCCCACGACGGACGCGAGCGCTCAGATAACAAAACCGTAATCGAAGCCTCACCTTCAGGAAAGCGCGCGAATCGCAGAATGAATCCAACTCTTCATCACATCGATGGGGAGCGGATGTCCGGCCTGATCTGCGGACGCGAACACGCCATCATTGAGAGGTGAACATCATGAACAACCTGATTCGTGCAGTCCTGCTTTCCTGCGCACTGAGCGCACCGATCGTCGCATTGGCGCAGACCACCGACCATGCGCTCACACGGGCCGACGTGCGCGCCGATCTCGTCCGCGTCGAACAGGCCGGTTATCGGCCGATCAGTAACGATCCGAACTATCCCGAGGACATCCAGGCCGCCGAGGCGAAGGTCGCCGTGCAGCAAGCGCAATCGGCTGCCGCACCGAGCGTCGCCGCAAAGCACACTGATGCGCAATCGCTCGCGTCGCTCGACGAGCACCCGCTGTACGACCATCACTGAGCATGGTTGGCGACCGCCGTCCACGGCCCGACGGCGGTTCCTTCAACGGACGGCACGCATGCCGCAGCGAGTCAGTCGTCGCCGTTCTCGAGCACGTTCTGCGTGAGCGCGATCGACGGAATCGTCGGCTTGAGCAACGCGCGGCGCGCGCGACGGCTCAGCCACTTCCAGCCGGCCACGAGCAGCAGCGCGACCAGCGGGATCGAGGCGATCGTCCAGGTCCCGTTCGGATAGTCGAATGCCATCAACACCAGCACGCCGAGCAGGAACAGCAGCGTGAGCCATGACGTCACGGGCGCGCCGGGCATCCTGAACGATACGTCGTCCACGTCGCCGCGCCTGACCGCGGCGCGGAACTTCATCTGGCACACGACGATGAAGCCCCAGGTGCTGATGATGCCGAGCGACGCGATGTTCAGCACGATCTCGAACACGCTCGACGGCACCAGATAGTTGAGCAGCACGCCGACCACGTAGATCGCGACCGTCACCAGAATGCCCGCGTACGGGACGGACTGCCCGCTCATCCGCGCGAGGAACGCGGGGGCCGAGCCGCCCATCGACAGCGAACGCAGGACACGCCCCGTCGAATACAGGCCGGAATTGAGGCTCGACAGCGCGGCGGTGAGCACCACCAGGTTCATCACCGAGCCGATGCCCGGCACGCCGAGCGCGCCGAAGAACGTGACGAACGGGCTCTGGCCCGCCTTGTACGCACTCCACGGCAGCAGGCAGACCAGCAGAACGACCGATGCGACGTAGAAAATCGCGATGCGCCAGATCACGTTGTTGATCGCGCGCGGCAGCACCTTGCGCGCATCCTTGCATTCGCCGGCGGCCGTGCCGACCAGTTCGACGCCCGCGAACGCGAACACCACGCCCTGCACCAGCACCAGCGCCGGCATCAGTCCGTGCGGAAAGAACCCGCCGTTGTCGGTGATCAGATGCAGGCCGGTGCCATGGCCGGCCACCGGCATGCCCGTGCCGAGGATCGCCGCGCCGATCACGAGAAACAGCACGATCGCGGCGACCTTGATCAGCGCGAACCAGAACTCCATTTCCGCGAACCATTTCACGCCGATCAGGTTCATCGTCGCGACGATGCACAGCGCGACGAGCGCGAAGATCCACTGCGGCACGGCCGCGAACGGCGCCCAGTAATGCATGTAGAGCGCGACGGCGGTGATGTCGACGATGCCGGTCATCGCCCAGTTCAGGAAGTACATCCAGCCCGCGACGAACGACGCCTTCTCGCCGAGGAATTCGCGTGCGTACGACACGAAGCTGCCGCTGCTCGGGCGATGCATCACGAGCTCGCCGAGCGCGCGCAGGATCAGGAACGAAAACGCGCCGCAGACGAGATAGACGATCGCGAGCGCCGGGCCGGCGGCCTGCAGCCGGGCGCCGGCGCCGAGAAACAGCCCGGTGCCGATGGCCCCGCCGATCGCGATCATCTGCACCTGTCGATTGCCGAGGGTCTTGTGATAGCCGGCTTCGTGCGATTCGAGCCAGCTGCGTTTGTCGGTTTCGCCGGTTGTCGACGGGTCGGGAATCGATGCCATGACGGGTTCCTCGCGCAGGGAGGGGATGGGATTCATCCCGATCGCGGACGATCGGGACCACCGGTACCGGAGGTCCGGCGCGCGCAATCGCGCGCGCCCGTCCTGATGGCGATTCGTCGGACGTGACGAAAGGCACGGTACGTCGCGAACGTATTCAGCCGTAATTCCGGTCACAAATGGAATGCAAATTTGGACTGGGCCGGTTCGAATCCATGCATAGGGTGTCGGCGCCGGGTGAACCGGATAGGTAATTTGGTGCGCCGGCGCGCGCTGCGGGGGCAACCGTTACCGACGGCGCCGGCTCATGCACCGAAATGAGGAATCCGGCGTATCGAAATTTCCGTCTGGCGCCGATGCGGCCAGCGTTTCACGGCGATGGCCCGGTTTTTGCTGGGATGGTGTCGGCCGCGCAATCGTTGCGCGCTGCCCGACGACATACCAGACAAGGAAGATTCACCGTGAGCCCGACGACCCGACCGTTCCCCCGACGCACCTGGCTGGCTGCGCTGCTCGCCGCCCCCGTGATCGCGCTGTTCGCCGCCGCGCCGGCCCACGCCGATGCGCTCGACACCATCGCGAAAAACGGCACGCTGCGCGTCGCGGTGCCCGAGGACTATCCGCCGTTCGGTTCGGTCGGCACGGACATGCAGCCGCAGGGCTACGACATCGACATGGCAGGCCTCCTCGCCAAGGCGCTCGGCGTCAAGCTGAAGCTGGTGCCCGTGAACAGCGCGAACCGGATTCCGTACCTGACGACCAACAAGGTCGACATGGTGATTTCGTCGCTCGGCAAGACCCCGGAGCGCGAGAAGGTCATCGATTTCTCGAGCGCGTACGCGCCGTATTTCCAGGGCGTGTTCGGGCCGTCGGACGTGAAGGTGAGCGCGCCCGCCGACCTCACCGGCAAGACGGTCGGCGCGACGCGCGGCGCGCTCGAGGAGATCGCGCTGTCGCAGCTCGCGCCGAACGCGACGATCAAGCGCTTCGAGGACAACAACGCGACGATCCAGGCGTTCCTGTCGGGGCAGGTGCAACTGATCGCGGCCGGCAACATCGTCGCGGCGGCGATTCTCGCGAAGAATCCGCCGCGCCGCCCCGAGGTCAAGTTCGTGATCAAGAATTCGCCGTGCTTCGTCGGCGTCAACAAGAACGAACCGCGCCTGCTCGCGAAGATCGACGATGCGATCGCGCATGCGAAGCAGGACGGCTCGCTCGGCGAGCTGTCGCGCAAGTGGCTCGGCCAGCCGTTGCCGGCCGGGCTGTGACGTATCGCAGTGCAGCCTGACACGTTGCCGCGGCCGGGATGCCCGGCGTGGCGCGTGTCGTTGTCCGAACCCGAATTCATCCGCTTCCCATGAGCTACCAGCTTCAATTCGGCGAACTCGCCGATTACGCCGGCGTGTTCGCGAGCGGCGCGGCGATCACGCTCGCGCTGACCGCGGTCGCGACCGTGCTCGGCGCGGCCGTCGGCGTGCTCGGCGCGGCCGCGTACAGTGCCGACGCGCGCGCGGCCGTGCGCTTGCGCCCGCTGATCGGCGCGTACGTCGAGGCGATTCGCAATACGCCGTTCGTCGTCCAGCTGTTCTTCATCTTCTTCGGCTTGCCGGCGCTCGGCGTGCACATCGACGAATACACGGCCGCGATCCTCGCGATGACGCTCAATCTCGGCGCGTACTCGGTCGAGATCGTGCGCGCGGGCGTGGCCGCCGTGCCGAAAGGGCATCTGGAGGCGGCGTCCGCGCTGGCGATGTCGCGCGCGCAGATGCTGCGCCACGTCGTGCTGCCGCAGGCGCTCGCCAAGGTGTTTCCCGCGCTGTCGAGCCAGATCGTGATCACGATGCTGGGTTCGGCGGTCGTGTCGCAGATCTCGGTGGCCGACCTGACCTATGCGGCCGGCTACATCCAGTCGCGCAATTTCCGTGCATTCGAGACGTACTTCGTGATCACGCTCGCGTATCTGGCGATGGCGCTGCTGATGCGGGCCACGCTCGGCGCGATGGGCCGCCGCCTGTTCTCCCGCCGCATGCGAGGTGCGCGATGACCGATTTCACGTTCGGGCAGATTCTCGCGAACCTGCTGCTGGCCGCGCGCTGGACGATCGTGCTGTCGATCGTGTCGTTCGTATCCGGCGGCCTCGTCGGCCTCGGGCTGCTCGTGATGCGCGTGTCGGGTTCGACGGTGCTGCGCGGCATCGCGAAGCTCTATATCGAAGTGTTCCAGGGCACGCCGTTGCTGATGCAACTGTTCATCGTGTTCTTCGGCCTGCCGCTCGTCGGGCTCGACGTGCCGCCGTGGGTCGCGGCCACGGCGGGGCTCACGTTCTTCACCAGCGCCTATCTGGCGGAGATCTGGCGCGGCTGCGTCGAGGCGGTGCCGAAAGGGCAGTGGGAGGCGTCGGCCAGCCTGGCGATGAGCTATGTCGAGCAGTTGCGTCACGTGATCCTGCCGCAGGCCGCGCGCATCGCGATCGCGCCGACGGTCGGCTTCGGCGTGCAGGCGGTGAAGGATACGGCGCTCGTGTCGATCATCGGCTTCACCGAGCTGACGAAGGTCGGTATCGCGATCTCGAACGCGACGTTCCGGCCGTTCGTCGTGTATGGCCTCGTCGCGCTGATCTATTTCGCGCTCTGCTATCCGCTTACCCGTTATGCGCGCACGTTGCAAAGGAGATGGCATGCCGCTCGTTGAAACCCGAGGTCTCGAAAAGAACTTCGGCACCCATCATGTGCTCAAGGGCATCGACCTAGCCGTCGAGCGCGGGCAGGTCGTGTCGATCATCGGCCGCAGCGGCTCGGGCAAGAGCACGCTGCTGCGCACGCTCAACGGGCTCGAGAGCATCGACGCGGGCACGATCTCGGTCGACGGCGAACGCGTCGATGCGCGGCATGCGGACTTGCGTGCGCTGCGGCTGAAGGTCGGCATGGTGTTCCAGCAATACAACCTGTTTCCGCACCTGAGCGCCGGACAGAACGTGATGCTCGCGCAGTCGGTGGTGAAGAAGTCGCACCGCCAGCAGGCGCGCGCGATCGCGGAGCTGATGCTCGAGCGCGTCGGCCTCGGCGACAAGTTCGACGCGTTTCCGGAACACCTGTCGGGCGGCCAGCAGCAGCGCGTCGCGATCGCGCGTGCGCTTGCGATGAAGCCGAGCGTGCTGCTGTGCGACGAAATCACGTCGGCGCTCGATCCCGAGCTCGTCGGCGAGGTGCTGGGCGTGATCGAGCAACTCGCGCGCGAGGACATGACGCTGATCATGGTCACCCACGAGATGAATTTCGCGCGGGCGGTGAGCGACAGGATCGTGTTCATGCACCAGGGACGCGTGTGGGAGAGCGGGACGGCCGACGAGATCTTCGAGCGTCCGCAGACGGTGGAATTGACGCGGTTTCTCGGCAGCGTGCGGAACCCGGAAACGGTTGCGCGCTGACAGACACGGCCGTGCGGCCGGGCCGCGACCTGATGACAAGACCGTAATCGAAGCCTCACCTTCCGGAAAGCGCGCGAATCGCAGAATGGACACCACTCCTCATCGCATCGATGCGGAGCGGATGTCCGGCCTGATCTGCGGACGCGAACACGCCATCTCGAGAGGTGAACGTCATGAACAACCTGATTCGTGCAGTCCTGCTTTCCTGCGCACTGAGCGCACCCGTCGCCGCATTCGCGCAAACCGCCGACCATGCGCTCACCCGCGCCGACGTGGTCGCCGACCTGATTCAGGCGGAGCGCGACGGCACGCTGCCGACGTCGAACTGGGACTATCCGCCGAGCGCGCCGACGATCGCGATGCTGTTGCCGTTGACCTACACGATGCATGCCGTGCCGGCATTGCTGATGCTGGCCGGCATCTTTTACGGATCCCAGTACGGCGGCGCAATCGGCGCGATTCTGCTGAATCTGCC
>NZ_JAAGPC010000261.1:0-237 GCF_017104595.1 Burkholderia sp. Tr-20390
AGGATATTACGTATGAGTAGAGAGTATAGGTGCTACAGGAGTGATGTGATATGGAGATGTAGCGCGAGCAAAGACGTATATGTATGATATAAGAAATGTGGAGAATAAGTTAGAGAAGGATAGGAGTAAGTGTACTTGAGATAAGAGAGAGGAATTGAAATGTTGTAATATGATGTGAGTTTTATGTAGTAAAGTGGATGTGGAAGGGGGAATTTTATCTTTTTTTTTTTTTTTTTT
>NZ_JAAGPC010000262.1:0-8832 GCF_017104595.1 Burkholderia sp. Tr-20390
TATCGGCGGCCTCCGCGCACACGGCGCGCGAACGCATGCCCGGCGGCCGGGCGGCAGCGGGCGGACGGGCGAACCGGAACGGAGCGGAAGGACGGGCGCGGCATGACTGGCGACATCGGGCGGATCGTGGCCGGACGTGGTGGTCGGGCCGTCAAACATCATATGAATGGCGGCCGGGACGCGGGTCCGGGCCGGTGGTCGGGCACGCTCATTTTAGGGCCGCGGCACCGCGTGTTCGGGGCGGGCGCGAACGGGTTTTGTAACCGATTGTATGGCGCGGGACGAACGGTTTCGCGGGGTCGGTCCATTTCCATCCAAAGCGGCTCAAGCGTCTCATGCATTCGGGTCCTGAAACGGGCTGCGGAGCCGGCTCGCCAGTCTGTAACCATTGGCGGTATACGGCCCGATACCCGTTCGTCTAGAATCCGCGTAACTTTTACAAACAATCCCCCAATAAAGCAGGCGGGGAAGCCGGCAGACGCCGGAGGGACGGAGATGCGCACGCGCCGGGCGTGCACGGCGACAGCCGTTTCCGGGCACCTTCCGCTGCCACGGGCCGCCTGCCCGCACGCATGATGAACGCACTGGAACAAGAGCTCGCCACGCTGATCATCGGCGAACTGAATCTCGAAGACGTCACGCTCGAAACAGTGACGGCCGAGACCCCGCTGTATGGCGAGGGTTTCGGGCTCGACTCCATCGACATCCTGGAAATCGCACTGCTGATCTCGAAGAAATACGGCTTCGAGCTGCGTTCGGACAATCCGGACAACCAGAAGATCTTTGCGACGCTCGGTGCACTGGCGGCGTACGTCGCCGCGCACCGCACGAAGTGACGGTGTCGCGCCACGGGCGCGACGCGCAGATGATGACAGCAGGCGGCCGCGATAGGCAGACGATACGCGGCCGCGTCGATCGAGGGGGAACGCGATGAACGGAGCAATTCGATGTGGGCTCTCGTGACGGGCGGCAGCGGCGCACTCGGGCAGGCGATCTGCACGGCGCTCGCGCAGGCTGGCCACGAAGTGTGGGTGCATGCGAACCGCCATCTCGCGCAGGCGGAGGCGGTCGCGCAGCAGATCGTCGCGGCCGGCGGCACCGCGCACGCGATCGCGTTCGACGTGACCGACGCCGATGCGACGCTCGCCGCGCTGCAGCCGTTCATCGACGATGCGCCGGTGCAGATCCTCGTCAACAACGCCGGCATTCACGACGATGCGCCGCTGGCCGGCATGTCGCGCCGGCAATGGCACAGCGTGCTCGACGTGACGCTCAACGGCTTCTTCAACGTCACGCAGCCGCTGCTGTTGCCGATGATCCGCACGCGGCGCGGACGGATCGTCAACATCGCGTCAGTGGCCGGCGTGACCGGCAATCGCGGGCAGGTCAACTACGCGGCCGCGAAGGCGGGGCTGATCGGCGCGACGAAGTCGCTGTCGCTGGAGCTCGCGTCGCGCGGCATCACCGTGAACGCGGTTGCGCCCGGCATCATCGAATCGCCGATGGCCGAGCATGCGTTTCCCGCCGAACGCATCAAGCAGCTCGTGCCCGCGCAGCGTGCGGGCCGGCCCGACGAAGTCGCGGCGATGGTCGCGTATCTGGTGTCCGACGCCGCGGCCTATGTGACGGGGCAGGTGCTGTCCGTCAACGGCGGGCTCGCCTGACGAAGCGCGCAGCGTCGGCGTGACGTAACGCAACGCGGCGCAGGCCGCGAGGTTGCGCGGCCTGCGCCGCATAGTGAGGAAATCGAAGTGTCCGTGCATCCAGTCGACGCCGAACGGCGCCCGTGTTCCCTGTCGTCCTCCACCGCGCCCGTCGTGCGCGGGCAGACGGCGGCCGGGCCGGTCGCATCGCGATCAGGCGAAGCGCTCGCGCATGGCGGCGGCCGCGCACTGCGGCTCGTCCGGATGAGCCATGCGCGGCTCGCCGCGTTGCTGCACGATGCGCGTGGTCGTGGCGATGGATTCGAGCGCGCGTTTCCCGGCGCGTTGGGTGCGGTGTGCATTGGCGCTGGCGAGGCATCGCACGCCGAATCGCGAGCGGACGCGGCGGCACGGATGCTGGCCGATGTCGTGCCCGACTTGCCGGTCGCCCCGGTGCCGATGACGCTGCTCGGCGCCGGCATCGCGCCGGACGACGCCGTCTGCGAAATCTGGCAATGCCATGCGCGCGACCTGCGCAGCGAACGGCGCGGCGCGCTGCACTATCGGTACAGCGAAACGGCGGGCCTCGTGTTCGGCAGCATCGTCGTGCACGAAGCAGCACGTGAGGCGAACGAATCGCACGACGGCGGCACCCCGCTCGAACGCGCGACCCACGACGCGTACCGCGCGCTGTTCGACGTGCTCGATTCGCTCGGCATGCCGCATCCGCTGCGCATCTGGAATACCGTGCCGGCGATCAACGCGGTGCAGTTCGGGATCGAGCGCTATCGTCAGTTCAATATCGGCCGCCAGCACGCGTTCGATGCGTGCCGCCGCGCGCTGACGGGCGGCGTGCCGGCCGCATGCGCGCTCGGCTCGGTCGTGCCGGTCGCGGGCGATGCATCGCCGGCCGCGCCGCTCGCGATCCATTTCCTCGCGAGCCGCACGCCGGCCGATCCGGTCGAGAACCCGCGCCAGGTCAGCGCGTATCACTATCCGGCGCAGTACGGCCCGCGTGCGCCGACGTTCGCGCGTGCCGCCGCGTGGTCGCAACGCGATGCCGCGCCGGTGCTGTTCGTGTCGGGCACCGCGAGCATCGTCGGGCACCGCACCGTGCATCACGGCGACGTCGTCGCGCAAACGCGCGAGACGGTCGCGAACCTCGCGGCCGTGCTCGAGCAGGCCGCGCGCCAGGGGCACGGCCCGTTCTCGCTCGCCGACCTGAGCTATCGCGTCTACGTGCGCGACGCCGGCGATGCCGCGGCGCTGGCCGCGATCGAGCGCGTGCTGCGCGAGGCGGCCGGCCCCGGCGTGCGGCCGCTCGTCGTCCATGCGGACGTGTGCCGCGACGACCTGCTGGTCGAGATCGAGGCCAGCGCGGGTCATGAGGAGGCATGGTTGTCATGAAGCGGGAAAACCTCACGATCGAGCAACCGGCCCCACGCGTGGGCGACGTCGACGAAGCCTGCCGACGGTCGCCGGCAAGTCATAAACTTTTGTCAGGATCCCCGTCTTCGCAATCGGCCGTTTCCATGTCCAAGCTGCACGCCTCGTCCACCCATCTCGTCCTGATTCCGAGCTACAACCCGGGTGCCAAGGTCGACACGACCGTGCGCAATGCCCGCGCGCAGTGGAATCCGGTGTGGGTCGTCGTCGACGGCAGCACCGACGGCAGCGCCGAACGGCTGCAGGCGATGGCCGAGCGCGACCCGGGGCTGCGCGTGATCGTGCTGCCGGAGAACCGCGGCAAGGGCGCCGCGGTGCTCGCCGGGCTCGACGCGGCGGCCGCGAGCGGCTTCACGCATGTGTTGACGATGGATTCCGACGGCCAGCATCCGGCCGACCTGATTCCCGCGTTCATGGCCGCGTCGCAGGCCGCGCCCGACGCGATGGTGCTGGGCGTGCCGAAGTTCGACGCGAGCGCGCCGCAGTTGCGCGTGCAGGGGCGCCGCCTGTCGAACGCGTGGGCCGACCTCGAGACGTTGTGGGCCGGGATCGGCGATTCGCTGTACGGGTTTCGCGTGTATCCGGTCGCGCCGCTGGCCGCGATCATGCGCCGCCAGCCGTGGATGCGCGGCTTCGACTTCGATCCCGAGGCGGCCGTGCGGCTGTGCTGGGCCGGCGTGCGGCCGATCCGCATCGACGCGCCGGTGCGCTATTTCGGCCGCCACGAGGGCGGCGTCTCGCACTTCCATTACGGCCGCGACAACGCGCTGCTCGCGTGGATGCACCTGCGCCTGTTCACCGGCTTCGCGGTGCGGCTGCCGATGCTGGTCGCGCGGCGGCTGACGCGACGCCACGACCAGACGGCCTGAGCCTGCCCGTTTCCCGTTCCGGTCGTCGCCCGGTTGCGGCGATTGCTCCGTTTTCCGTCGTCAATCCCGTGCCGACGCGCCGCTTCGTTCCTGTTCGTTGAGTAATCAACGTGTCATCTGATGTAAACATCTGGTAATTTTCTGCCGGATTATGCAAAATCGCCGCTCCCAAATACAACTATCGAGGGATTCCGGGATGCAACTCAAGAAAGCGGTGGCAGCGTGTGGCGTGGCGTTTCTGTTGAGCGCGTGCGGCGGGGTGCAGAGCCTTGACGCGAACAGCCTGACGTCGGCGGGGACCAGCCTGTACAAGGCAGCGACGCTGTCGGACAGCGACATCGCCGCACTGTCGAACGACTCGTGCAAGGCGAGCGATGCCGAATCGAAGATCGCGCCGGCGAACAGCGCGTATGCGAAGCGCCTGACGAAGGTGATGAAGGGCTTCGGCGACATGACGCTGAACGGCCAGAAGATCAACTACAAGGTCTACATGACCAAGGACGTCAACGCGTGGGCGATGGGCAACGGCTGCGTGCGCGTGTACAGCGGCCTGATGGACCAGATGAACGACGACGAGCTGCGCGGCGTGATCGGCCATGAAATGGGCCACGTCGCCCTGGGGCACTCGAAGAAGGCGATGCAGACGGCCTACGCGGTCAGCGCGGCGCGCACCGCGGCCGGCGCGGCATCGCCGGGCGTGGCGGCACTGACGAGCTCGCAGCTCGGCGACATCACCGAGAAGTTCATCAATGCGCAGTTCTCGCAGACGCAGGAAAGCGCGGCCGACGACTACTCGTTCGACCTGATGAAGCAGAAGGGCATGAACCAGAAGGGCCTCGTCACCGCATTCCAGAAGCTGGCGAAGCTCGACGGCGGCAAGAGCTCGATGATGGATTCGCACCCGTCGTCGGCGAGCCGCGCGCAGCACATCGAGGATCGCATCGCGAAGGGCAGCTGATCGCGCAACCGGTCGCCTGCCGCGGCGGGCGATCAACCGGCGACATGAAAAACCCCACGCTCTTCCGGGCGTGGGGTTTTGTTTTTGGGGCGGGCGCCGCTTACGGCACCATCCCCGGCAGCACGTACGCCTGCGCGAGCGTGATCAATCCGACGATCACCGCGAACAGCAGGCTGTGCCGCACCGTGAAGCGGAACAGCTCCGACTCCTTGCCGACGAGGCCCGTCGCCGCGCAGGCGACCGCGATCGACTGCGGCGAGATCATCTTCGCGGTCACGCCGCCCGTCGTGTTCGCGGCCACTGCGAGCGTCTCGGGCACGCCGAGCTGATGGGCCGTGGCCTGCTGCAGCGAACAGAACAGCGCGTTCGACGACGTGTCGGAGCCCGTCAGGAACACGCCGAGCCAGCCGAGGAACGGCGAGAAGAACGGGAACGCGGCGCCGGTCGCGGCCAGCATCAGCGCGAGCGTCGACGACATCCCCGAATAGTTCGCGACGAACGCAAACGCCAGCACGAGGCCGATCGACAGGATCGGGCGCGTCAGTTCCTTCAGCGTCTCGCCGAACGTGACGAGCGCGTCGCGCGGCTTCATCCGCAGCAGCGCCATCGAGATCAGCGCGGTCACGAAGATCGCGCTGCCCACCGCCGACACGAGATCGATCTTCAGCACCGCGTCGAGCGCCTTCGGCGTCACGGCGATCGGCGCGGTTTTCACGACGAGCTGGTCGAGCCCCGCCACATGGAACTTCAGCACGGTCGACGCGAGCGCGCCGTGCGCGGCGAACAGCGCCTTGAACGGCGCGATGCTCCATACCGTGACGACGGCCGTCAGGATCAGGAACGGCGACCACGCGCGCACGGTCTGCGCGAGCTTGTACGGCGACGCCTGCCGGCTCGTGCCGGTGCCGAAGCCGTTGCGCGAGCCCGCGCCGCCGAAGCCCGCGAGCGCGGCGCCGCCGCCCGACGCGACGAGGCCGCCGGCCGTCTGTTTCGCGGTGCGCGGCTGCCACACCTTCAGGAACGCGGCGAGCGCGACGAGGCTGACGAGCGACGACGTGATGTCCGGCAGCTCGGGCCCGATGTGGTTCGACGTGAAGTATTGCGTCACCGCGAAGCTGCCGCCCGCGACGAGCGCCGCCGGCCAGGTCTGCCGCACGCCGCGCAGCCCGTCCATCATGAACACGAGCCAGAACGGCACCGCGAGCGACAGCAGCGGCAACTGGCGGCCGGCCATCGCGCCGATATGGAACGGATCGATGCCCGTCACCTGCCCGGCGACGATGATCGGAATGCCCATCGCGCCGAACGCGACCGGCGCGGTGTTTGCAATCAGGCACAGTCCTGCCGCGTGCAGCGGCTTGAAGCCGAGGCCGACGAGCAGCGCCGCCGTGATCGCCACGGGCGCGCCGAAGCCGGCCGCGCCTTCGAGGAATGCGCCGAACGAGAAGCCGATCAGCAGCATCTGCAGGCGCTGGTCGTCGGTGATCGACAGCACGGACGCGCGAATGATGTCGAACTGGCCGGTCTTCACGACGATCTTGTACAGGAACACGGCCGCGACGATGATCCACGCGATCGGCCAGATGCCGTACGCGAAGCCGAAGCCGGCCGCCGCGAGCGCCTGCGGCACGGGCATCCCGTACGCGAGGATCGCGACGCCGAGCGACAGCAGCAGCGTGATCGCCGCGGCGACGTGGCCCTTGAGCCGCAGCGCGGCCAGCGCGACGAAAAAGAAGATGATCGGGATTGCGGCGACGAACGCCGACAGCCCGAGGCTGCCGAGCGGCGTGTAGATCTGATGCCAGGCTTGCATGGATGTCTCCTCCATAGGTTTTTGTCGATACGGCTTGAGAAACGAAACGGCTATTCGGGCTGGCCGCGTGCGCGCAGCAGGTCGGACAGGCTGCGCGGCGCCGGTTCGAGCGGCGTGCGGTGCTGCGTCCAGCCCATCTGTTTTGCCGGCGTCAGCGCACGCAGCCGCGTCGCGGTCCAGCGGAACGCGCGGTACGCGCGCGGATGCGCGAACGCCCCCGACCAGAAGCGCCACACGAGGTCTTCCGCGCGGTTGTAGTTCGCGCCCTGGCCGCGCAGCGGATGCGCGACGGGCTCGTCGGGCTTGCGGTTCGCCTCGGTGCGCAGCCGCACGAGCAGCTGCGGGATCGGAATCCGCACCGGGCATACCTCGCCGCAGGCGCCGCACAGCGTCGATGCGGTCGGCAGGTCGGCCGTCGCGTCGAGGCCGAGCAGGTGCGGCGAGATGATCTTGCCGATCGGGCCCGGGTAGGTCGTGCCGTATGCGTGGCCACCGATGCGTGTGTAGACGGGGCAGTGGTTCATGCACGCGCCGCAGCGGATGCACTGCAGCGTCGCGCGCAACTGCTCGTCCGCGTAGGCCTGCGTGCGGCCGTTGTCGAGCAGCACGAGATGCAGCTCGCGCGGGCCGTCGCGTTCGCCGTCGCGGCGCGGGCCCGAGATCAGGTTGAAGTAGGTCGTGATCGCCTGGCCGGTGGCCGAGCGCGTGAGCAGGCTCGACAGCGGCACGATGTGCTCGAGCTTCTCGACGACCTTCTCGATCCCCATGATCGCGACGTGCGTGTCGGGCACCGTCGTCGACAGGCGGCCGTTGCCTTCGTTCTCGACCAGCCACAGCGTGCCCGTGTCGGCCGCCGCGAAGTTCACGCCGGACAGGCCGATGTCCGCCTCGGCGAACGCGCGGCGCAACGCGCGCCGGCCGGTCTGGATCAGCTCGTCGACGTCCTCGGTGTAGCGCGTGCCGGGGATGTGCGCCTCGAACAGCTCGGCGATGTCGCCGCGCGTCTTGTGGATCGCCGGCATCACGATATGCGACGGCTTCTCGCCCGCGAGCTGCACGATGAATTCGCCCATGTCGGATTCGATGCAGTCGACGCCGTGCTCCGCGAGGGCGTGGTTCAGCTCGATTTCCTCGCTCGCCATCGACTTGCCCTTGATCACGCGGCGGGCCTTCTTCGCCTGCGCGATGCCGAGCACGATCGCGTTCGCGTCGGCGGCCGTCTCGGCCCAGTGCACGTGCACGCCGGCTTCGGTGAGCTTCGTTTCCAGTCGTTCGAGCAGTGCGGGCAATTGCGCGAGCGCGTGCTGTCGCACGGCTTCGCCTAGGTCGCGCAACTGTTGCAGCTCCGCGTCGTCGGGAAACTGCGTCGCGCGCTTGCCTTGCAGGAAGTCCATCGCGCCGCGAAAGCTCGTGCGCAGCGCGGGATCGCCGAGCGCGGCGCGCGCGCGGGCCTTGAAGTCGCCGGGGGCGACGAATTGCACGGTGTGGTCGCTCATTGGGGGCGGTCCTCGCTGGCGGTGGCGGCCGGGCCGGCGGCGGCCGTCTCGGTGACGATCACGACCCACAGGCGGCGCGGGCCGTGCGCGCCATAGGCGAGCGTCTGCTGGATGTCGGACGTCTTCGACGGGCCCGATACCAGCACGAGGTTGGTCGGCATGCCGGCGTGCCAGCGCTCAGCGTGCACGGCCGCGTGCAGGTCGGGGTGCAGCGTGTTCGCATGGACGAGCGCGACATGCAGCGGAGGCACCAGCGACACCGTGCGCGGCGTGCCGGCATCGGGTGCGAGCACGACGGTGCCGGTGGCCGCGATGCCCGAGCGCGCAACGGTGAAGCCCGCGTCGATCGTGTCGAACAGTTCGGTCTTCCATGCGTCGATCGGCCGGTCGAACGGCACCGGCACGACCGTGTCGGGCAGCGCGCGGGCGAGCGCCGCGGATTCGGCGCGGGCCGGGTCGAGCAGCACGCCGCGCACGCCGGCCTCGGCGAGCCGCTCGGCGAGCTTCACGGGTCATGCGTCGCCGGCCGCCGCCCAGCCGTCCGCGTCCGCCGCGGCGACCGCCGGCTGCAGCCTTGGGCCCAGTTGGCGCGCGTCGTTGGGCCCCT
>NZ_JAAGPC010000263.1:0-8972 GCF_017104595.1 Burkholderia sp. Tr-20390
CGCGCTTCCGATCGCCCGTCGGCGCGGGCGGCGCGCCTCGCGCGCCGTAGGGGCCAGGTTGCGTGCATGCAGCCAGCGCGCACGCGGCGGCCAGCACGCATGCGCCCGTGCGGATCGTGCGGATCGGTTTCATCGAACACCTCCTGATATCCGCGGCAGCCGCGGAATCGGTTGGGCAGGCCTCGGCCAATTCGCAATCCACGTGCCGTCCGTTCACGCGTCAAGCACATCGTCCCGCGGTGCGCCGCGCGTTTCGGACCGCCGTCGTTCGCTGCGATGCCTGCCTGCGCGACGCTATGCGTCGTACGCGGCCATCACGAGCCACAGCTCGCGGCCGTCGTCGCGCACGCGGGCCGCGAGCGCATACGTGTCGGCGGGCTCGCACGCACGCTGCAGCGCGAATCTCGCCGGCTCGGTCGAGCCGAACGTCTCTTCCCCGAGCGGCCGTACGTCCGCCTTGCCCTCGAACATCCGGCGCTCGGGCCGGTAGATCAGCGGTTCGCTCTTCCATTCCTGGAAGTGGCTCTTCACCGAATCGAACCCGCCCCCGCAAACGTTGAGCTCGTAGCGCACGCCCTCTCGCCGTTTTGGAATCGTCATCGTGCCTCCGTGTGATGTGCGCGCGGCCGGCACGGGTCGCGCCGCACATGGTCGTCGTCATCTTCGTCGTGTTCGCCGTCGATACGGCAAGTCGCGTGCCGCGTGCCGAGCGCGGGCATGGTCGTTGCGGCAACGTTCGCGTCTTCGTCGTCCGCGGGCGCGTTGCCATGAAGGACGCGACCCGGCCCGGCCATGACGCGCCGATGCACGAACGACGCACCGATCCGTCGCCGCCGGGGAAGCACCGGGACCACAGGCGCACGCGCCATTCGTCATTCGTCATTCGGAATGCCCTATCGACCCGCCGCTCGAGGACATGTTCCGCGCGTCGGGCGGCATTACGCGATACGCATGACGAAAGGCCCCGGCAGCACCCGCGCAAACGCAACGGCGAACGACGGGCCGCGCGTGCCGGACGGAACGCGGTTTGCCGAATCCGCAGAGCAGAGGAATCACCCCATCGAACCCGCCAGGAGGTCGTCATGCATCGCGTCAACGAAATCATGTCGCAGGACGTCGTGCGCATCGCGCCGACCGATTCGATCCGCCATGCCGCGCAGCTGATGGAGCGCTACGACATCGGCGCGCTCCCCGTATGCGACAACAACCGGCTGGTGGGGATGGTGACGGACCGCGACCTCGCGGTGCGCGCGATCTCGGTCGGCAAGCCGCCGGAGACGCGGATTCAGGAAGTCGCGTCGGGCCCGATCGAGTGGTGTTTCGAGGACGATTCGCTGGACGAGATCCAGCATTACATGGCCGATGCGCAGTTGCGACGCCTGCCGGTCGTCGATCACGACAAGCGGCTGGTCGGCATGCTGTCGCTCGCGGACATCGCGACGCGCTCGGCCGGCCCGGCGCGCGACGACGTCGCGAACACGCTCGAAGGCGTGTCGCAGCCGAAGCGGACCTGATGGCGCATCGCAGGCCGCGCGCGATACTGCCTGCCGGCCGCCGGTCAAGGCTCGCCCCGCATCACCGAAACGGGCCGTCGCGACAGGGCAACGACGGACGGCCGCCGCGTCAGCCGTCCTGCTTCGTCACGCGCACGATCTTGTCCGCCAGCTCGCGCACGTCGACCGGCTTGCACAGATAGCCGTCGAACCCGGCCTCGAGCGCGCGGCGTTCGTCGGCCAGGCCCGCATGCGCGGTCACGGCGAGCACCCGCATGGCGGGCGGCCCGCCGCCGCCGTTCATGCCGGCGCGCCGCAACGCGTCGAGCAGCCAGAAGCCGTCGCCGTCGGGCATCGCAAGATCGGACAGCACGACGGTCGGCCGCAGGTCGGCGGCCACCGCGAGCGCTTCGCGCCCCGTCGACGCGATCGCGACGGCCGCGCCGAACGTCGTCAGCGCGGCGGTGAGGCTCTCGCGCGTCGTCGGATCGTCGTCGACGATCAGGATGCGTTGCGTATCGAGCGTCAACGGGGCGCGATGGCCGTCCACGGGCGCACTCCCCCACGCCATCGCGCCGGCCGGCTGCCAGCCGGCCGGCAGCGTCACCGTAAACGTCGCGCCGCGATTGCGGCCCGCGCTCTCGACCGTCACGCCGCCGCCGTGCAGTTCGGCGATATGCCGCACGATCGACAGGCCGAGGCCCAGCCCGCGCCGCGACGACGCCGGCGAATCCTCCGCGCGGCGGAACATGTCGAACACGTACGGCAGGAACGCCGGCACGATGCCCTGCCCCGTGTCGCTCACGGTCAGCACCACCCGCGCATCGTTGCGGGCGAGCCCGACCGTCACGCTGCCGCCGGACGGCGTGAACTTGAGCGCGTTCGACACGAGGTTCGACAGCATCTGCCGCAAGCGCTCGGCGTCGCCCGACACCACGCAGGTCGACGCCGCACAGTCGAATTCGAGCACGATGCCGGCCGACGACGCGGCGGTCTGGAACGCGCCGACCGAATCGGAGAACAGCCGCACGACGTCCACCGGCCGCGCGTCGAGCTGCAGCTTGCCGGTCGCGAGCGACGACGCGTCGAGGATGTCGCCGACCATCCGCGTGAGCGAACGCGCGCTGCGATCGATCGCGTCGACCGCCTGCTGCTGCAGCGCGCTGTCGCCCGAATTGCGCAGCACCTCGACCCAGCCGTAGATCACGTTCAGCGGCGTGCGCAGCTCGTGCGACACCGTCGCGAGCAGTTCGTCCTTCAGCCGGTTCGACGTATCGGCCTGGTCGCGCGCATCGCGTGCGCCCTGCAGCGACCGCTGCGCGCGCAGGTCGCGGCGGCGCTGCGCACCGGCTTCGCGCAGCGTCAGCGACAACGCGACGGAGGCACGCACGTCGCCGCGTACCGGGCCCGCCGACACGGTCGCCCGGAAGCGCCGGCCGTCGCGCCGCACGCACAGCAGGTCGATCGGCCCGACCGCCGCGTGCATGTCGTCGAACGACTGCACGAGCGGCTTGCGTTTCAGCCAGCGCATCGCCACCAGCGATTCGAACGTGCGCCCATGCGCCTGGTTTTCGTCGTAGCCGAACATGCGTTGCGCGGCCGGGTTCCAGCTGACGATGCGGCCGTCGCCATCGATGCCGACGATCGCGTCGGGCGACGCGTCGACGACCGCGCGCTGCAACCGCGACGCATCGGCCCGCGAACGGTCGGCACCGGCGTCGCGCAGCAGCAGCACGGCGCCGTCGACGTTGCCGTCCGCATCGCCGAGCGGCGCGGCCACCTCGACGATCGGCACCGGCTCGCTCCCTTCCGCCTGCAGCCAGTGGCGATCCGATGTGACACCCTCGCCGCCGAGCGCGAGATCGAGCGGTGTCGATTGAACGCGCCGGCCGTCGCGATCGACGATCCGCAGCACGTCGCGCGCGGCGCGGCCCATCGCATCGTCGGGCCGGCAGCCGACGAGCGCGGCCGCGGCGGCGTTGAGGTAAGTGAGCCGCCCGTTCGTGTCGGTGGCGATCACGCCATGCGGCAACGCCTGCAGCACGGCTTCGAGCCGCCGGCGCGCGGCCGCTTCACGCCGTAGCGCCACATCGCTCGTGAAGCGCGCGTGGCGCAGCATCGACGCGATCGCGCAGACGAGCGCGCAGATCAGCACGAAGGTGCCGAGCCGCACGAGCCGGTCGGGCAGCGGCTGCGTATAGGCCGCGGGATCCGAGAGGAACAGCGTCCACACGAGCAGGCCGCTGACGACCGTCGAGGCCATCCCGAACAGGAACGACGTCGCCCACGCGGCGCCCGCGAGCAGCGGATAGTAGAGGACGAGCGGCAGGTTCACGCCGCCGAAGCGGATCGCGAGCGCCTGCAGCACGGTGGCGATCGCAACCAGCATCACGGCCGTGACGTAGTTGCCGGCGCGGGTCCGCGAAATGTCGATCATCGATCACACTCCTGCCGGCGGGTCGGTCGCGGCGGCATCAGGATTCAGGCTTGTCCACTTCGTCTTCGAGCTGCGCGAGCCGGTTGTAGATCGTCTTCAGGCTGACGTCGAGCACCTCGGCCGCCTGCGCCTTCACGCCCCCGCATTGCGCGATCGTGCCGAGGATCAGCTTGCGGTCGGCTTCCTCGAGCGACGTGCCGAACGGCACGGTCACACGATCCTCGTGCGAATCGGCCAGGTTCGACAGTTCGTCCATGATCGGCGGCGGCAGCGTATCGATCACGTCCGCGTCGCAGAAGATGCTCGCGCGCTGCACGAAGTTGCGCAGCTCGCGTACGTTGCCGGGCCACGCATAGGTCTTCAGCGCGTCGCGCGCGGCCGGTGCGAAGCGCAGGTTCCGGCCGCTTTCGGCGTTGAACTGCTGCAGGAATGCATCGGCCAGCATCGGGATGTCGTCGCCGCGCTCGCGCAGCGACGGCAGCGGGATCGGGAACACGTTGATCCGGTGGAACAGGTCGGGCCGCAGCTTGCCGTCGGTCATCGCGGCCTCCGGGTCGCGGTTGGTCGCCGCGACGATACGCACGTCGACGTCGATCTCGCGCGTCGAGCCGAGCCGCGTGAGGCGCCCCGTCTCGAGCACCCGCAGCAGCTTGACCTGTGACTCGAGCGGCATCTCGGTGATCTCGTCGAGAAACAGCGTGCCGCCGTCCGCGCGTTCGAAGAAGCCCTTGTGCTGGCGCTCCGCGCCGGTGAAGCTGCCGCGGTCGTGGCCGAACATCTCGCTCTCGACGAGGTTCGCGGCGATCGCGCCGCAGTTCACCGCGAGGAACGGGCCGCGGCGGCGCAGGCTCAGGTCGTGCACCGTCTGCGCGGCCAGCTCCTTGCCGGTACCCGATTCGCCCGTCAGCAGGACCGATGCCTCGGTGCGCGCGACCCGGCCGATCGCGTCGTAGACGGTCTGCATCGCGGGCGAGCTGCCGAGCATGCGGCCGAAACGGCCGAGGCGCTGCAGCTCCGAACGCAGTTCGGCAATCTCTTCATGCAGTGCGGTGGTGCGCGGCACGCGCGCGAAGATGCTGTTCAGCCGCTGCATGTTGAGCGGCTTCACCAGGTAGTCGGTCGCACCGCGCCGCAGTGCGTCGATCGCGGTTTCGAGGCTTGCGTGGCCGGTGGTCAGCACCATTTCGCAGTGCGAATGCTTCGGCAACGAATCGAACAGATCCATCCCGTTGCCGTCCGGCAGCACGAGATCGCACAGCACGAGATCAGGGGGGTGCGTCGTGACGAGCGTGCGCGCTTCCTCGAGCGTCGCGGCCGTGTCGCACGCAAGCTGCTGCGTGCGCGCGAGCGCCGCGAGCATCGTCCGCGTGTCGGCGTCATCTTCGACGATCAGGACGTAGGGCATCGTGGCTCCTTGTGAGGCGGCCCGGCGCGCTTGCCTGCCGGGACCGCGGCGGATTGTAGCGAGGTCCGGCCGTCGGTCGCACGACGATATGGCTTGATCGATGCACTCGTGCGGATGAGCTGTCCTCCCGTGAAAAGCAGTCCCTGTGAGTATAGGAGAGGCATGTCGCGCATTCGCCGGTCATCGAATAAATCTATCCGCCCACGTGACCTGCATTGCCAGATTCAATGCGCGGCAATCGGTAAGAATGCCATCGCTTCAAGGCGATCATGTTGCGTGAAGTCGCCCGGATCCCGTCTTTTGCGCACGTTGACGCGCCATGCGGTCAAACTTTCCGATCTGATTTTTCGCATGTCGGAATTCTCGGATGACGAGAGTGGCCGCTTGATAGCGTGCGTTCGATTCAGACCCTGCCGCGTGACTTGCCGACCATCGAGCGCTCTATCCGCTTCGTCGAACCGTCAGTCGGTTGAGGCCTGACTGCCGCCGTCGCGCGCTTTCGAGATCGCTTCGACGAGTTTCAGTTCGTCGTCGATCGACAGCGTCGTGTCGATCACGTCTCCGCCGAACGGTGCGAGCGCCGTGCTCAGCGCGTAGATATCGAGTTGCGTCGCGGCCAGCCCGAGCGACACGGTGCCGGGGCGCGCCTTGCGCGCGACGCGGTCGATCAGTGCGTCGTCCACCGGCTTCTCGCGCCATGCGTCGAGCGACGATTCGATGTGCTCGACCACGCTGTCGAGCAGCGACGCGGGCGGCGTGCGATCGGGGTCGACCGCATGCGCGCGCAACTGTCCATCGGTCGTGCACTCGACGATCGCCACCCCCGACAGCGCGACGACGTGCCGGTCGCGCAACGTATCGAGTTCGGCGAGCGCGCGATGGGCAGCCGCGAGGTCGGGATAGGACAACACGATCAACGTATTCATCAACGACTCCATGAAATCAGGCGGCCGGTTCGAGATGGGCGGCACTCAGTGCGGCAGCCCGAATGCGGCCTTCAGGCTCGCGACGATCATCTGCATCGCGATCGCCGCGAGAATCATCCCCATTAGCCGTTGCGTCACCGCCGTCAGGCGCGGCGACAGGTAATGGCCGATCAGCGGTGCCGACAGCAGCGACGCGGCCAGCAACACGAGAAACGCGGCGAGCCCGAGCGCGAACGCGAATGCCTGCCCGGTCGAGAACGCGGTGTGCCCGAGCACGATCATCGTCGCGATCGTGCCGGGGCCGACGAGCAGCGGGATCGTCAGCGGATAGATCGCGACGCGCTCGGCCGCGGCCGGATCGGCGCCTTCGTCGTCGCCCGGCGAATGCTGGCGGCTCGGCGCGCCATGCAGCATCGACAGCGCGATCAGCAGCACCAGCAGCCCGCCCGCGAGGCGGAAATCGTCGATCGTCAGGCCGAACACATGCAGGATCGCGCCGCCTGCCACGGCCGACACGATGCAGCCGACCGTCACGCCGATCGCGGCCGTCAGCGCGACCTTGCGGCGCTCGCTGTCCGCCGCGCCTTCGGTCAGCGACAGGAACACCGGAATGTTCGCGATCGGGTTCATGATCGCGAACAGCGCCGCGAATACCTTGATGGAAAACGTCAGGTCGAAGGCCACAGGTTCGCTCCCGTCTCGCGCGTCGACACGTGCGTCGAATCGCGCGCAGGTTCCGTTTCGTTCCGGATGCACGGCGCACGCCATGCTGCTACGATCGACGCACCGCGTTCACGCACGACGGAGGGCCCCGACCGATGCAAGCCACCGACACCTTCATGGATCACGAGATTCGCGTCGATGCGACGCGCAACGCGAACGGCGCGTGGGTCGCGCAGGTGCGGATCTTCCGCGACGGCGCGCCGGTCGACCTGCCCGCGCCCGAGCTCGTCACACCCGAATGGCTCACGTGCGACGAAGCCCTGCGCGGCGGCATCGACCAGGGCCGCGTGATCATCAAGACCCGCGACCGCTAGCGGCAACCGGCTCATCCGCACGCATCGCACGGCGCGTTCACGCATCGAAATCCAGATCGCCGATCAGGATCTCGCGATCGCGCTGGGTGCGCGTGCTGAAATCGACCGGCAACTCCATCTGCCAGCGTTCGATCGTGACCGGCAGCGCCGCGAGGTAGCGGTCGAAGCGGCTGCGGTCGGGCTCGGCCAGCAACGCATCGATCGCATCGTCACGCCACGCGAGCCGCGCGTTCAGCCGGTTCGGCAAGCCGACCGTCGACGTGAGGCCGATCACGTCGACACGGGTCGGGCTGCCCTGCCCGTCGTGCGGCACGACGTCCACCCTCACTTCGCCAGGCTGATACAGGCCGAGCACGCGCGCCGCGATGCGCGGCGCAAACTCGGTTTCGAAACGGGCACGCACATCGGGATTCATCTCGCCTCCGGGTTCGAATCATGTCGTCACACTGCTGTCACGCGGCTGCAATCTGCCGCTCGAATACCGCTTCCGCCTTCAGGCTGTCGAGATCGCGGCCAACCGTCGCGACCGCGAGCCGGGTGTTGCCGCGCCAGTACGCGATCGAGCAATCGTGCGCGGCGAGGTCGCCATCGATCTCGACCCGATCGAATTGCTCCGCGTGCCCGACATAGTTGACCGTCAGGTCGTAATGCTGGCTCCAGAAGAACGGCACCGCGTCGAACGGCCGCTGCTGCCCGAGCATATTGCGCGCGGCGGCGATGCCCTGCCGCTCGGCGACGACCCAGTGCTCGACGCGAATCCGCTCGCCCGTCAGCGGATCGGGCCAGCGCGCGATGTCGCCGGCCGCGTAGATGCCGGGCGCACTCGTCTGAAGGAAGCGGTCGACCGTCACGCCACGGTCGACGGCCAGCCCCGCGTCCTGCGCGAGCGCCACGTTCGGATGCACGCCGATGCCGACCACCACGAGATCGGCCGGCAGCACGTCGCCGGTCGACAGCGTCACGCTGTCCGGCGTGATCCGCGCGGGCGTCGCGCCGAGATGGAACACGACGCCGTGCGACTCGTGCAGTGCCTGGATCGTGCTGCCGAGCGCTTCGCCGAGCACGCGCGCCATCGGATGCGCATCGGGCGCAACGACCTGCACGTCGAGCCCGCGCGTGCGCAGCGCGGCGGCCGCTTCGAGCCCGATGAAGCTCGCGCCGACCACGACGCAGCGCCGCGCCGTTTTCAGCTTGCCGATCAGCGCGTCGCAATCGGCGCGCGAGCGCAGCACGCACACGTGCGGCAGATCCGCGCCGGGCACGGTCAGCCGGTTCGGCTCGGCCCCCGTTGCGAGCAGCAGCGCGCCGTAGCCGACGCGGCTGCCGTCGGCCAGTTCGACCGCCTGCTGCGCGGGGTCGATGCGTACGACACGCGTGCCGCACCGCACGTCGATGTGATGGTCCGCATAGAACGACGGCGCACGCAGCGGCAGCCAGTCGGCATCGGCCGTGCCGGCGAGATAGTCTTTCGACAGGTTCGGCCGGTCGTACGGCGGATCGGCATCGGCGGTGAGCAGCGTGACGGGATGCGGATAGCCTTCCTGCCGCAGCGTCACCGCAGCCGCGATGGCAGCCGCACCGCCGCCGACGATCACCACCGACGCGGGCAGTCCCGCTGCATTCAACCCAGGCGGCGCGGCGGCCGGCCGCTCGTCGAGCACGACGGCGCGGCCG
>NZ_JAAGPC010000264.1:0-8883 GCF_017104595.1 Burkholderia sp. Tr-20390
TCGGCGTCCTGCGCGGCCGCCGGTGCGGCCGGCGCCGTGCCGCGCCCGACGCGGATCTGGCTTTCGTCGATCACGAAGCAGCACACGGCGACGATGTCGTCGGACGGCACGTCCGATTCGACCCACAGCGTCAGGTCGGCGCCCACTTCCTCGCGGCCGACGATCCGGCCGAGGTTGCCGAGTTCTTCGGTGAGCAGTTCGCGATCCTTCGCATCGACGCCCACGAGCGTGATCTTCAGGTGCGGGCCGCCTTCGCCTGCGTCGCCCGCCGGATGCGCGGCCGCGACGGCCTGCTCGATCACGTGGTCGGGCACGCGATCGTCGCCGGCAGCCGGTTCCACGGCCGGCGCAGCCGGTGCGACGACAGCGGCGACAGCCGCGCCGCTCTCGGCCTTCAGCCGTTCGAGCTTCGCGCAGATCGTCGCGGCGGCGGCCGCGTCCGGTTCGGCGCTCGCGCGGTAGTCGACGAGCTGGTCGGACAGCACGTCCTTGGTCTCCAGGAACGCGTCGACCATTTCCTTGGTCAGCGTCAGCTCATGGTTGCGGGCGCGGTCGAGCAGCGATTCGAGGATGTGCGTCGTATCGGTCAGCGCGGAAAAGCCGAACGTCGCCGCGCCGCCCTTGATCGAATGCGCGGCGCGGAAGATCGCGGCCAGATCCTCGGGGTCGGGCGAACCGACGTCGAGGTTCAGCAGCAGCTGCTCCATCTGTGCGAGCAGCTCGTCCGCTTCGTCGAAAAATGTCTGGTAGAACTGAGTGATGTCGAGAGTCATGCCCGGTCCCGGGTTGAATGCGTCGCGTGAATGTCAGGAGGCGGCCGGCTCGGACAGCGTCGCGACCAGGTCGACCAGCACGGCGGGGTCGATCGGCTTCTCGATCCAGCCGGTCGCGCCCGCGTCGCGTGCGGCGTCCTTGAACGCGTCGCTGCCTTCGGTCGTCAGCACGAGGATCGGCGTTTCCGTGTAGGCGGTCAGCTTGCGCAGCGCGGCGATCACTTCCAGCCCGCTCTTGCGCGGCATGTTCTGGTCGGTCAGCACCAGGTCGTACGGCACGGTGGCCGCCAGGTCGAAGCCGGCCTCGCCGTCCGGCGCCACCGTCACGTCGTAGCCGGCCTGCATCAGCGTTGCCTGCAGCAGCGCACGCATGGTCGCGGAGTCGTCGATGGCGAGAATGGTTCGGATCATGTCTGTCTCGGAATCTCGTAAACGTCAGGGTTTCGGCACGGCGACGGCGGACGCCGCGAGCGCCGGGCGCACGGCCGGCGCCGGGGCCAGCTGCTGCGCGAGCTGCTGCGAGCCGGCCGCATCAGCCGACAGCGTCGTGGTCGTCGCATCGTCGCGCATCAGCGCCTCTTCGGATTTGCGGTTCAGCACGATCACGCTGATCCGGCGGTTTTCCGGATCGAGCGGGTCGGCCTTGTTCAGGTTCTGGGTCGACGCGAGGCCGAGCACGCGCAGCACTTTCGCCTCGCCCATGCCGCCCGCGATCAGCTCGCGGCGCGACGCGTTCGCGCGGTCGGCCGACAGCTCCCAGTTGCTGTAGCCGCCCTCGCCGCCCGCGTACGGCACGGCGTCGGTGTGGCCCTGGACGATGATCCGGTTCGGCACGTCGTTCAGCGTCTTGCCGATCTCGCGCAGGATGTCGCGCATGTACGGCTCGACGTGGTCGCTCGACATCGCGAACATCGGCCGCTTCTGCGAATCGACGATCTCGATGCGCAGCCCCATCAGCGTGGAATCGATGCGGATCTGCTGCTTGAACTGGCGCAGCGTCGGGTTGGCCTCGATCGCGGCCATCAGCTTGATCTGCAGGTCGTGCAGGCGCGCCTGCTCGAGCCGGTCCTGCGCGGCCTGCGCGTTCTGCGCCTGCGAGCGGGAATGCTCGTCGCCCATCTTCGCGAGACGTTCGGCGAGCTGCGTGGTGCCGTCGGTGCGGCGCAGCGTGCCGGCGTCGACGCTCGACAGGTCGCGGCCGCCGCCGTTGATGATGCTGGAATCCTGCGAGCTGCGGTCGCCGCTGCCGAACAGCGCGGCCTTCAGCGGCGTGTTGAAGTATTCGGCGATCCCCTTCAGCTGCACCGGCGTGACCGAGCTCAGCAGCCACATCAGCAGGAAGAACGCCATCATCGCGGTCATGAAGTCCGCGTACGCGAGCTTCCATGCGCCGCCGTGGTGGCCCTTCTTCGCCGGGGCCACCCGCTTGACGACGATTGCGCGATCCTTGCTCTTGCTCATTGGGCGCTCCGCGTCACTTCGCCTTCACGCGGCGCACATGTTCTTCGAGCTCGGAGAACGACGGGCGCTCGGTCGAGAACAGCACCTTGCGGCCGAACTCGACCGCAATTGCCGGCGCATAGCCGTTCAGCGTCGCGAGGATCGTCACCTTGATGCACTGGAACATCTTGGTCGACTCGGCGACGCGCTGCTCCGCGAGGCTCGCGAGCGGCCCGATCAGCCCGTACGACAGCAGGATCCCGAGGAACGTGCCGACCAGCGCCTGCGCGATCATCGCGCCGAGCACCGCGGGCGGCTTGTCGGCCGACGCCATCGTGTGCACGACGCCCATCACGGCCGCGACGATACCGAACGCCGGCATCGCGTCACCGACGCGCATCAGCGCATGCGCGGGGCCTTCGCCTTCCGCGTGGTGCGTCTCGATCTCCTCGTCCATCAGGCTCTCGATCTCGAACGCGTTCATGTTGCCGCCCACCATCAGGCGCAGGTAGTCGGTCAGGAATTCGACGATGTGGTGATCGGCGAGGATCTTCGGGTATTGCGTGAAGATCGGGCTCTTTTCCGGGTCGTCGATGTCGGCCTCGAGCGTGAGCGTGCCTTCCTTGCGTGCCTTCGCGAGCAACACGTAAAGAAGCGCCATCAGCTCCATGTAGACATCCTTCGTGTATTTCGAGCCCTTGAAGAGCGTCGGCAGCACGCGCAGCGTGGCCTTGATGGTCTTGCCGCCGTTGCCGAGGATGAACGCGCCGACACCCGCGCCCACGATCATCAGGATCTCGACCGGCTGGATCAAGGCGCCCAGATGCCCGCCTGCCAGCGCATAACCGCCGAAGACGGACAACAGCGTCACGAGTGTTCCCACGATAATCAGCACTGCCTGTCCCTCACGAATGACCGGCGGGGAGACCGCCGTTAAACAGGTTTACGGCAGTCGGCAGGAAAACTTTCGCGGGCGGCCAGGCGGCGGCCCGACGGTGTTTACCAGCAATTCGCAGACGATTCGCGCCACCCGGCGCGGCCTGAGCGCCCCGCCCGGCGCTGCTCAGGCCGCGGCAGCGGCCAGTTCGGCGCGCGCGGCGGCGGCCTTGCGGGTCTTGCCCGCGCGCGACGGCGGCTGGCAGAGGCCGCAGACGAAACCTTGATGCGGATCATGCGCATGCGCGACGAAGTGACCGCCGCAGCGCGTGCACGGGGTCATCTGCAGCATCCCCGAATCGAAGAAGCGCACGAGCGTCCACGCGCGCGTGAGGCTCAGCGCGGCCTCGTCGCCGGACAGGTTCACGTGCTCCTGATAGAGCCGGTACGCCTTCACGATCGACTGGATCGGCTCGCAGCGGCCGTGGTCCTGCATGAACCGATAGATGTTGTAGAACAGCGACGAGTGGATGTTCGGCTGCCACGTCATGAACCAGTCGGTCGAGAACGGCAGCATCCCCTTCGGCGGCGACACGCCCTTCAGTTCCTTGTACAGCTTGATCAGACGGTCCCGCGACAGGCTCGTCTCCGCTTCCAGCAGCTGCAGCCGGGCGCCCAGTTCGATCAGTTCGATGGCGAGGGTGATTTCCTTCACCTCGATCACGACGCTTTTGCTTGCCATGGTGATAACCGTCCGCTTGACGTTATTCGGATGGATGGCCAATACGCTGCCCACCGGCGCGGCACGCCGGGACAAACGCAAGGCGGGATGGATCAGCGGACGCCTTCGACCTGCTGCCCGGCCATCAGGATGGCCGAGTGGGCGTGCGCGACGACATCGCTGCGGCCCTTGTCGGCGAGCGACGAGAGCAGCGCGTGATCATCGAAGCGGAAGCGGCACAGCATCTGGTTCGACGCGGCCAGCTTCACGGTCTGTGCGAGCGTGAGGCTGGCGAGCACGTCGGCGAGTTCCTGGGAAATGCCCATGCGGAACATGCCCATCGCTTTGTCTTCCCGCAGCAGGCGTTGCGCGAGGAGGAGGTACGACAGGTTGACCTCTTTGATCTCACTGAGCATTTCGCTGGTAGCGCTCATGATTCCCCCGTTAAAGAGCTTTGCTTTGGCCATTCGTGTTATGAAAACGTTTGCTCGATCAGGGCGCTCTTGGCGCTCAGTCGGCTCGTTTATAGTCTTACAGGGCGAATTTTGGCCAAACGGCATGTGCGCCGGTATCAGCGAAGTGGCGTATGCCGCGCAGGATTTGTCTGTAAACCGTGTAGGAATTTTTCCGACAAAGCGAATTGAAAGGCTCAATCGCGAAAGCGGCTGGCAGCGCGGATTCGGCTGTGATGGGTCCGATGGCCTCCGTGCAGTCCTGGAAGGCTTGCCGGCAAGGCTGCCAGCAATCGGATCGGTAAAAATTATAGTGCTTTTTCACGAAGACGCAACAATAGTTGCGTCTATCTCTATTTCTGTTTCCGCACCCTTTTTATCGGGGTTTTCGCGTATTTCATCGTGTAACAAGCCTTAAGTGTTTGAAAAAACACTCGAACCCCTCAGGGCGATATCGATAATGGACTCCAATGGGCTGCGGCGCGAGCCGTGCCGGCCCGCCCCGCAGCTTGCCGTCCGAAGCCCCGCGCACCCCGCCCAGGGCACGGCCACGTACCGCCCACCGCGTACGCCGGCGAGTTCCGCAACCTTGCACGGGATCCGCATCGGCGCCACCGCGCCCCGGGTCGAAACAGGAGAACATCCATGCGAATTGCCCAGATCGCGCCGCTTTACGAAGCCGTTCCGCCGAAACTCTACGGCGGCACCGAGCGTGTCGTGTCCTACCTCACCGAGGCGCTCGTCGATCTCGGCCATGACGTGACCCTGTTCGCCAGCGGCGACTCCGTCACGTCGGCCCGACTCGAGGCGGCCTGGCCGCGCGCACTGCGGCTCGACCCGTCGATCCGCGATTCGATGGCGCCCCATATGCGGCTCCTCGAAAAGGTCGCCCGGGTCGCGCACGAATTCGACGTGCTGCACTTCCACCTCGACTACCTGCCGTTCCCGCTGATGTCGCGCCTCGACACGCCGTACGTGACGACGCTGCACGGCCGCCTCGACCTGCCGGAACTGCAGCCCGTGTTCGATGCGTTCCCGGACGCGCCGGTCGTGTCGATCTCGAACAACCAGCGCAAGCCGCTGCCGCAGGCCGCGTGGGCCGGCACCGTGTATCACGGGCTGCCCGACACGCTGCTCACGCCGCAACCGGGCGTGAAGCCCGAATACCTCGCGTTCCTCGGCCGGATCTGCCCGGAAAAGCGCGTCGACACCGCGATCCGGATCGCCGCGCAAAGCGGGCTGCCGCTGAAGATCGCCGCGAAGGTCGACAAGGCCGACGCCGACTACTTCAAGGAAGTGATCGAGCCGCTGCTCGACCAGGCGCACGTCGAATTCATCGGCGAGATCAACGAGGCGCAGAAGCCCGCGTTCCTGTCCGGCGCGAAGGCGCTGCTGTTCCCGATCGACTGGCCGGAGCCGTTCGGCCTGGTGATGATCGAGGCGATGGCCTGCGGCACGCCGGTCGTCGCGTTCAACCGCGGCTCGGTACCCGAAGTGATCGAGGACGGCGTGACCGGCTTCATCGTCGAGGACGTGCAGGGCGCGGTCGGCGCGCTGCACCGGATCGACAGCCTGTCGCGCACCGCCATCCGCGAACGTTTCGATACGCGCTTCAGCTCGAAGGCCATGGCGCAGCGATATGTCGAAACTTACGAATCGCTTTGCACGGGAGCCCGTCAACCGGCATTGCGCCGGGTCGCCGGCGCCTGACACGGAATGCCGCAAGGAAATATGCCGTAATCCAATCCGCGCCGAAATTGGCGCGGATAACAAAAGAGCCGCATCTCGATGCGGCTCTTTTGTTTGGGCTTTCGGTCATTCGATGAGGAAACGATCGCGGTTTTTACCGACGATCCAATTCGGCGGCTTGCCGCGCCCGCTCCAGGTCGCGCCCGACTTCGGATCGCGGTATTTCGGGGGCAGCGGCGCCTTCTTCGGCGGACGCCCGCGCTTCGCTCGCTCCGCGAAGCCCAGATCCTGGGCAGTCAGCCCATATTCGGCAATCTTTTGCTGGACTTCCGCAATCACCGCCGCCACTTCCTGGCGGCGCACATCGTCCGCCTGGGCTTGCAGATCGGCGATCTGCGCCTTGAGCTTCGCGTATTGAGACATTTTTTGACTCCCCTTTTCGATGATGCGGCCCCGGCGAATCCGGCCGGGACACCAACATCCGTTACGCCATCCGCACTGCCGCCCTGCCCTTTGAAATGAATGCTGTCATCTTTAACCGATTCGGCTATATCGAGAATGCGGACTTATTCTAATAAAAGGCATTCGTCAGCTATTCAAATTTAACAATCGTTGACCCTCCCCGACCCGATTCATTTCCTATAATCCAGACCAATTCCGGGTGACGGTTTAAATCCGTCGCGTCGTCCGGTTGTCTTCAATCCACTTGAACGAGGTCCTTACATGAATCTTTCTCAGCGTCTCGCTGCAGAGGTATTCGGCACGTTCTGGCTGGTGCTCGGCGGGTGCGGAAGCGCCGTGCTGGCCGCCGCCTTTCCGGGCCTCGGCATCGGCTTTGCCGGCGTCGCACTTGCCTTCGGCCTGACCGTGCTGACGATGGCATTCGCAATTGGCCACATTTCGGGCTGCCACCTGAATCCGGCGGTGAGCGTCGGCCTGACGGTCGCCGGCCGCTTCCCCGCACGCGATCTCGTGCCGTACATCGTCGCGCAGGTGGTCGGCGCGACGCTCGGCGCGTTCGTGCTGTACCTGATCGCGACCGGCAAACCGGGCTTCGACGTCGTCGGCAGCGGCTTCGCGACGAACGGCTTCGGCGAACGCTCGCCCGGCCACTACGCACTCAGTTCGGCGTTCATTTGCGAAGTCGTGATGACGGGCTTCTTCCTGTTCGTGATCCTGGGCGCCACCGACAAGCGCGGCGTGCCGGCCGGCTTTGCGCCGATCGCGATCGGCCTGTGCCTGACGCTGATCCACCTGATCTCGATTCCGGTCACCAACACGTCGGTGAACCCGGCCCGCTCGACCGGCCCCGCGCTGTTCGTGGGCGGCGATGCGATCGGTCAGCTCTGGCTGTTCTGGGTGGCACCGATCATCGGCGCGGTACTCGCCGGGATCATCTATCCGCTGGTCGCGGGGCGTGACGACGCCGTCGACCTGCTGCCGGCATCGGCTCGCACAAGCGAATAAAACACTACGGGGTCAAGCGAGCAGAGCAGCGAGCCTCACGCTGTCGAAGAAGATCGAGGCAAGTCATTTCGACGGGCGCCACTGGCGCCCGTTTTTCATTTCCGCGCCGGCAGCGCGCTCAGGAGGCGGCGACGTTGTCTTCGAGCGAGAACAGCGTGCGCAGGTGGCGGGCGACGCCCGCATCGAAGTTGTTGCCGATCCGCGGGATGTGCGGGAGCCGCGCGACCAGGTCAGGATTCGCGTTGTTCATCATGAACGCGTGGCCGGCGGTTTCGAGCAGGTCGATATCGTTCATGTTGTCGCCGAACGCGATGCAGTGGCCGGTGTCGACGCCGAGCCGTGCGAGCACCGAGCGCAACGCGCGGCCCTTCGACACGTTCGCGGTCATCACCTCGAGGCAGTCGGGCAGCGAGTACGTGACGTACAGCGCATCGCCGAAGCGCACGCGCATCTGCTCGGCGACGACCGCCAGATCGGCCGGATCGCCGATGTACAGCACCTTCGCGATATCCGCGCCGTCATGCGCGGGCATGTCGATCACGTCGTAGCGGAAGCCCGAATCCTGGTGGAATTCGAGCAGGTGCGGCGCATCGCGGTCGATCAGCCAGCCCTGGTCGGTGAACAGGTTGACGATCACGCGGCCATGCGCGCCGACGACATCGGGCTGCACGAGGCCGCGGACGATCGCCGGATCGATGTCCTGCGCGTGGATCGTCGTGTCGTCCGGCGCATGCACGCGCGCGCCGTTCGACGTGATCAGGTACGGCCGGATGCCGAGCACGTCGCGAATGCCGGCGACGTCCGCGTAATGGCGCCCGGTGGCGATCACGAACTGCAGGCCGTCGCGGTCGAGCCGGCGGACGGTGTCGATCGTGTATGGATCGAGCTGGTGGTCGCTGTTCAGCAGGGTACCGTCGAGATCGGTGGCGATGACTTTGTACATGGGACGGAAGAATGGCGCTCAGGGCTCTGCGGAACGGCCATTCTAACGTCGAGCCCGGTTGCCCGCCGGACGGTTCCCGGCCGATTGCCGCCCGCGGCGCGGTTGCAGTGTGCTTTCCGCCCGCCTCGACACGCCGTCAGCGCCCTTCCGCCGCCCGCAACGCCTGCAGCGCGAGCCGCAGCGCGCCGTGCGCGGAATCGTCGAGCGGCGCGCGCAGCCGCCCGGCGTGGCGCGCCGGCACGGCCGGTGCGAGGGCGGCCGCCAATCCGCCGCACAGCGCGACCGGCAGCGCGTGCTGCGGATCGAGCGCGTCGATCATCTTGCCGATCTCGTCGCCCGCCTGCGCGATCAGCGCGGCCGCGACCGGATGCGCACGATGCGCGAACACGATCGGCGCAAGCCGCGCGTAGACCGTCTGGTTCGCATCGCACGACCACTGGACGAGCGCGTCGCGATCCTGCGCGCCCGTTTCCGCGAGCAGCGCGCTGGCGAACGCCTCCCACGGCACGCGGCCGGACCGGA
>NZ_JAAGPC010000265.1:0-8606 GCF_017104595.1 Burkholderia sp. Tr-20390
TCAGTGAATCCATCGCATGACGCGTCTTGTCGAGATCGGCGGGCTCGACCCACACCTGCAGCAGCTTCTCCTTGCCCGAGCCGGTCGTGATCGTTTCCTCGATCGCGACGAGCTTGCCCGCGACCAGCGCGAACAGGTAGCTCGGCTTGCGGAACGGGTCTTCCCACTTCGCGAAGTGGCGGCCGTCGGGCAGGTCGCCCGAATCCACGAGGTTGCCGTTCGACAGTAGCACCGGGTACGCGGCCTTGTCGGCGCGCAGCGTCACCGTGTACGACGCCATCACGTCCGGACGGTCGAGGAAGTAGGTGATCCGGCGGAAACCTTCGGCTTCGCACTGCGTGAAGAAGTTGCCGCTCGACACATAGAGGCCCGACAGCGTCGTATTCTGGTCAGGTGCGCATGCGCTTTCGAGCGTCAGCTCGAACGCTTCGGGCACGTTCTCGACCGTCAGCCCGTGTTCGTGCGCACGCACGGCGCCATGCGGCGCGCCATCCAGCCAGGCGCCGAGGAATTCGAGCGCTTCGCCCATCAGCTCCAGGTGCGGCGCGGGCGCGGCGTCCGGATTGCGGCGCACGCGCATCGTATTCCTGACGATCGTACGGGCCGGCGCAAGATCGAATTCGAGCGCGACGGCATCGATGAGGAAGGCCGGCGGCGTGTAGTCGGCGCGGCGGATCACGGTGGAGGAGGCGTTGTCGGACATGGTCGTCGAGATCGGTGGAGTGGGGGACGGGCCCGTGGCACGGGCCGGGCGAACCGGGCCATTGTACAAAGGCTGGCGGCCGCGTGCCGGGCGAACTTTTTACCGGTTCCGGGAGTCCGCGTATTATCGGCATCCCGTTACGGTTCGCGCGGTGCGACGAACGGGTGACGGATCGAAGAGGATCAACATGAAACGCGAATGGATTCAACGCGGTGCGTGCTGGGCGGCGGTGCTGTGCGTGGCGCTGCTGACCGGCTGCACCAGCTACGTGACGACCCAGGTCACGGCCTTCTCCGACTGGAGCGGCAGCGACGCGACACGCACCTATGCGTTCACGCGCACCGAGGCGCAGAAGAACAGCATCGAGCAGTCGACCTATGAGCCGATCGTCGCGAACGAGCTGTCGACGTATGCGTTCCGGCAGGTGCCGCAGGCGCAGGCGCGGTATCTCGTCGGGCTGACCTATGCGGTCGGCAGCGATCTCGTGACGGTGCCGCAGCCGGTCTATTACGATCCGTGGTTCGCGCCCGGGCCGTACTGGCGGCGCGGGCCGTGGGGCCCGTGGGGTCCCTGGGGGCCGATGCCGGCCGGCTACGTCGCGCAGACGTACCAGGTGTTCGACTACACGCTCGGCATCCGCATCACCGAGCGCGCGACGGGCAAGGAGGTGTACAACGTGTCCGCGCGCACGACCGGCGACAACGGTACGCTGCTGTACGCGATGCCGTTCCTCGCGCGCAGTGCGCTCGCCGATTTCCCGCTGTCCAACGGCGCGGTTCGCTCGGTCCGGCTGCCGGTCGACAAGCGCGGCGGCCCGGCGGCGCCGGCCGCCAACGAACGCGTGGTGCCGGCCGCGCCCGCGTCGGGTGCCGCTGCCGCGAAGTAACGCGGGATCCCTCTCGGCGCGGCCGTCCGGCCGCGCCGGCCATGCCCTTCCGTCAGACCCCGATACCCAGCAGCGCCAGCGCGCCGAGCACGACGAACAGCACGGCCGCGATCGCGTGCACGAGCTTCGTCGGCAGGCGGTGCGCGAAGCGGTCGCCGAGCAGGATCGCGGGCACGTTCGCGAGCATCATCCCGAACGTCGTGCCGGCCACGACACCGAGGTAGTCCTGGAAGCGCGCGGCCAGCGCGACGGTCGCGATCTGCGTCTTGTCGCCCATTTCTGCGAGGAAGAATGCGACGAGGGTCGCACCGAACACGCCGAGCCGTGAGCGGTTGGCATTGGCTTCGTCGGCATCGAGCTTGTCCGGCACGAGGATCCACAACCCCATCGCGATGAACGAGAACGCGAGCGCCCAGCGCATGATCGACGGTGTGACGAGCACGCCGAGCCATTCGCCGAGCGCGCCGGCGAAACCGTGGTTCACGAGCGTCGCGACGAGCACGCCGAGAATGATCGGCACCGGCTTGCGATAGCGCGCGGCGAGTACGAGGGACAGCAGTTGGGTCTTGTCGCCGATTTCAGCGAGGGCGACGGCGCCGGTGGAGATCAGGAAGGCTTGAGACACGTATGGGGTTCCACGGGCCGATGTTGTGCGTGCGAGCGACGATCCACCGCGCGCCGGGCCCTGATGCGGCGCGCTGTGAACCATCGGTCTCGCCAGGCCTCGGTGGCTGCGTCCGCCATGGCCGTACGGCCAAGTCTGTTGACGGACGCCTCCGTCACGATGCGCGCCGGGAGCGCGGGACATCGAGCGGAGCGGCTACTCCCCAATGAGCGGCGAATTCTAGCACGGTGCGTTGCGCGCGGGAAAGCGGTTGGCGGGCGCTGTGCCCGGAGTCGGGGCGGGATCGGCGTACGGCAGTCTCGGCGGCCCGGCACGCGCGGCGGTGGAGGCCCGCGCGGGCCGGGGCGACCCCCGGCAGGTCGTTACGCGGCGGGGCGGCGTGCCGCGCCGCGCTCGTGGACGAGTTGGCCGGCCGCATAGGTGCGGTACACCGCGCGGTCGTCGCCGAGCAGCGCGAACGCGAACAGCAGTTCCTCGAGCGAATCCGCGCGTTTCGTGCGGCGCGCGAGCAGCGGCGTGGCCTGCGGATCGAGCACGACGAAGTCGGCCTCGGTGCGCGGTGCGAGCGTGCCGACCGTATCGGCGAGGTCGAGCGCCTGCGCGGCGCCGGCCGTCGCGAGCCAGAACATTCGCGTCGCGCTCAGGTGGTGGCCCGACAGCCGCGCGACCTTGTGCGCTTCGTTCATCGTCTGCAGCATCGAGAACGACGTGCCGCCGCCGACGTCGGTCGCGAGCGTGACGGGCACGTCGTATTCGCCGGCCTTGTCGAAATCGAACAGCCCGCTGCCGAGGAAGAAGTTCGACGTCGGGCAGTGCGCGACGACGGTGCGCGTCTCGGCCATCCGGCGGCGGTCCTCGTCGTCGAGGTGGATGCAGTGGCCGTACACCGCGCGCGGGCGCAGCAGCCCGTAGCGGTCGTAGATATCGAGATAGCTGCGATGGCCGGGGAACAGCTCGGCCACCCATTTCACCTCGTCGACGTTTTCCGCGACGTGGCTCTGCACGAACACGTCCGGATGGCGGCGCGCGAGTTCGCTGCACGCCTCGAGCTGCGCCTCGGTCGACGTCGGCGCGAAGCGCGGCGTGAGCGCGTACATCTGGCGGCCCTTGCCGTGCCAGCGGTCGATCAGCTCGGCACTGTCGTCATAACCCGATTGCGCGGTATCGCGCAGGAATTCGGGGCAGTTGCGGTCCATCAGCACCTTGCCCGCGATCATCCGCAGGTCGCGCGCATCGCTTGCCGCGAACAGCGCATCGGCCGACTGCTTGTGCACCGTGCAGTAGACGAGCGCGCTCGTCGTGCCGCAGGCGAGCAGTTCGTCGACGAAGAAGTCGGCGACTTCGCGCGCATGCTCGGGATCGCCGAACTGGCGCTCGGTCGGGAACGTATACTTGTCCAGCCACGGCAGCAGGCCCGGCGCCGGCGACGCGATCATGTCCGTCTGCGGATAGTGGATGTGCGTGTCGATGAAGCCGGGCACGATCAGCTTGTCGCGCAGGTCATGGACGATCGCGTCGCGCGCGAGCGTCGCGGCGAGCTGCGCGTACGGGCCGGCCGCCACGACCTTGCCGTCGTCGACGACCAGAAGGCCGTCGGTCTCGTAGTTCGCGGCCTGGCTCGATTGCGCCGGGTCGCCGTTGAAGGTCAGCAGCTGGGAACGGAAAGCGGTTTGCGTCATGACGAATGGTCCTGCATCAAGGTAAGGCGAACAGAAGAAAACGGGCGACGCCGCACGGGGGCAACGTGGCGCCTGGCGAGCGGGTGCGGCACGCTGCGTGCGGCACGACCGGAAGCGATTGCGCGGGCGAACGTGGCGGCCGAAGCCGCCGGCGAGTGGTTGCCGGCGGGCCTCGCAGCCGTTGCGCTCACGACCGATGCGGCCGCGCGCGAAACGGCAAATCGCGACGGCAGGCATGCGCGAGCGACGACGCACAGCGCCGTCGCCGCGCGCTCACGCCCGCGGTCGTCCCGGCGCAAGGCCGGGCCGGTGGTCGCGAAGCGGATGCCGTTGCCGTGTTTCATCTGTCAGCGTTCCTCGATGCCGGCCGTCACGCGGCCTGCCAGTACGCGTCGAGGCGCGCGTACAGCGCGTCGCGCTGCGCCGGTTCGATGAACGACGCCTCGAAGCCGTTGCGGATCACCGCATGGACTTCGGCATCCGTGAGTTGCAGCCCTTCGGCCGTCGCGAAGTAGTTTTCATTGACGTAGCCGCCGAAATAGGCCGGATCGTCGGAGTTGATCGTCACCGCGACGCCGCGATCGAGCAGCGCCTTCAGCGTGTGCTTCGCCATGTCGTCGAACACGCACAGCTTGAGATTCGACAGCGGGCAGACGGTGAGCGCCGTACGCGATTTCGCGAGGCGCTCGACGAGCGCCGCGTCCTCGATGCTGCGCACGCCGTGGTCGATGCGGTCGACCTTCAGCACGTCGAGCGCTTCGTAGATGTACGCCGGCGGGCCTTCCTCGCCTGCGTGCGCGACGAGCTTCAGCCCGAGCGCGCGCGCCTTCTCGAACACGCGTGCGAACTTCGTCGGCGGATGACCGAGCTCGGACGAGTCGAGGCCCACGCCGATCAGGCGATGGCGATAGCGCTCGAACAGCGGCAGCGCGGATTCGAACGTCGCGAGCGCGTCCTCTTCGGACAGGTGGCGCAGGAAGCACAGGATCAGCTTGCTCGACAGCCCGCGTTGCTCGGCATCGGCGAGTGCACGCTCGATGCCCGCGACCACCGTCTCGATCGGCACGCCGCGCTCGGTGTGCGTTTGCGGATCGAAGAACAGCTCGGTGTGGACGACGTTGTCGGCGAGCGCGCGTTCGCAGTACGCGGCCGTCATGTCGTAGAAATCCTGCTCGGTCAGCAGCACGCTCGCGCCGGCGTAATAGATGTCGAGGAACGACTGCAGGTCGGTGAACGCGTATGCGGCGCGCAGCGCGTCGATCGAGTCGTACGCGAGCTTCACGCCGTTGCGCTGCGCGAGCGCAAAGATCAGTTCGGGCTCGAGCGAGCCTTCGATATGGATGTGCAGCTCCGCTTTCGGCGCGCGGGCAATCTTGTCCTTGAATGTCGGGGTCATGGCGTCGTTCTTGGTCGGTCAGTAGGTAGGGGAAGCCTGCGTGGACGCGTTTGCATTCGCGTTTGCCTCGACGGCCTGCAGCAATTGCGCAGCCACCGAGATCGCGATTACTTCGGGTGCCTTGTCGATGATGCCTTCGACACCGATCGGGCAGCGCATCCGCGCGACCTGGGCCGGGTCGATGCCGATCGCGGCGAGACGATGATCGAACTGCACGCGTTTCGCGTGCGAGCCGGTCATCCCGAAGTACGCGTAGTCGGCACGACGCAGGATGCGCTCGGCCAGCACGAAATCGAGTGCGTGGTCGTGCGTCATCACGACGAAGTACGACTGCGGCGGTGCGGCGTCGACCGCGTCGGCCGGGGCAGCGGCCGCTTCGATCGCGAGGTTGCCGATGCCGGCGAGCGCGTCGGCCGGCGGGAACACCGCATCGGGCCCGTCGATCCAGCGCACGTGGCACGGCAGCGTCGCCAGCACCTTCACGAGCGCGGTGCCGATGTGCCCGGCGCCGAACAGCACGACGGGGAACGCATACGGCGCGATCGTTTCGGTCATCAGCGACACGCCGCCGGTTTCCCACAGCAGGCAGTCGGCACGCGCGGCTTCCGATTCGGGCTCGCTCAACAGCGGCGCGCCCGGCGAGGGGCCGAATGATACGCTACGCACGGTCGCGGCGCCGGCCGCGACACGCTTCGCGAGCGACATGATCCAGCCGAGATCGCCCACATCGAGCCGCTCGAACGCGAGCACCACGGCGCCGCCACAGCACTGGCCGAGACTCGGGCCGAGCGCGAGCCGTTCGAGCCGGCGTGCGTGCGGCACGTGCGCGCCATCCTTCAGCAGATGCCGCGCGATCTCGATCGCCTTCCATTCCAGATGACCGCCGCCGATCGTATGGCGGGCCGTGTCGCGCGTGACGAGCATCTTGGTGCCGGCTTCGCGCGGCGCGGAGCCGTCGGTGTGCGCGACCGTCACGAGCACGGCCGCTTCGCCGTGCGCGAGCAGTTGCTGCAGATCGCCGAGCCAGGCTTCCATCAGCACGCTCCGTTCGGGACGACGCGGCACGACACGCGGCGCGGGCTGGCGGGCGTGGCGGCAACGATGACGGACGGGAGCGAGGCGGGCCGGCCGCACGGCCGATGCAGTGCGGCGGCAGCGCGCGAACGGCGCGCGCGGACGGCATGAGGGTGACGGATGCGGATGGTTTGCGTTGTCATGATGAATCCAGTCGACATTGCGGATCGGGCGCGCGTTACGCAGGGGTGGTGAGACCGCCTGGCCTCGCGCACGTAGATCGCCATCCAGTCACGAAGATAGCACCGCGAGGCGACGGGAACATCGCCAGGCGGTGATCCGGGCTATCAGGAGGCGATCATGTCGATCATAGGCCCGCCGCGCGGGATCGGGGCGCCAATGCGCGCACATCGGGCCGAAACGCAGGCGTGGCGGGGCTGGGCGCGGAACTCGCGCGATGCGCGTTCGCCCGGAGACCCGGGCGGCGGCGGGGTAGGTGTTTACGCTCGACGGGCCGGATGCGGCTCGCCGGGCTGGGCCGGCGGGCGCGCCGGAGCCGGGCGGTCACCGGCCGGCGGTAGTGTGCGGCCCGGGCGAACGGGCCGCGCGCAGGCCAGTCGACACCGGCCGGTCAGGCCACGAGCTTGCGGCGATGGCGCCAGAGGCTCGCGGCGACCGCGACCAGGATCACGGCGAAGCCGATCAGCGCCCAGCCGGGCAGCAGGATGCCGAAGATCGGCGGGTAGACCGTCTCGCACAGTCCGGCGACCTTGAACATGCCGGGGAACCACTGCGCGGGCGGCAGGCTGTCGACGATCGGCTGCAGCGTGTCGAAGCCGCAGCTGAAGCCCGGATTCATCTGGATCGACAGGTGCCGGGCGGCCGTGCCGACACCGCCGGCCGCGGCGATCGCGATCAGCAGCTCGAGCACCCAGACACCGCGCCAGTTGCGGATCCCGGCGGCCAGGAACGCGAAGATCCCGATCGCGCAGAAGAAGTAGCGCTGGATGATGCACAGCGGGCACGGATCTTCGTTCTTCACGTACTGCAGGTAGAGCGCACCGGCCAGCAGGGCGATGCACACCCATCCGAGCAGCATCAGCAGGCGGCGTTCGCGGCGGATGGCGAGCGTGTAGTCGTTCATGTCGGCGGGGTTCCTCGTGGTCGGTCCGGAAAACAATCGCGCGATTTTAGCGCGAACGGTCTGGCACGAAACTGACAGCGCGCGTGCGGCAACCTGCCGCACCGCGCGTCCTGCCCGTCGGCGCCCGGCTGGCGGCGCTCAGCGGATCGTGTTCAGCACGGCCTCGACCGCCTGGCCGATCGCGAGCAGCGCGTCGTCGCGGTGCGGCGCGGCCGCGAGCATCAGGCCGACCGGCGCCGCGTCGCGCGGATGGCAGGGCAGCGACAACGCGCACGCGTCGAGGAAGTTGAACGCGCTGGGGTTGCGCAGGATCAGCGCGTTGGTGCGCGTGAAGGCATCGTCGTCCGCTTCGAGTTCGGCGATGCGCGGCGGCACGACCGGCACTGTCGGCGCGACGAGCGCATCGAAGCGCGACCAGACCGTGTGGGCTGCTTCGTCGAGCATCGCCGTGCGCGCGGCGAGCAGGTCGAGATAGTCGGCCGCGCTCGCGGGTTCGCCCTTCAGGATCCGCGTGAGCACGCGCGGGTCGTACTGGTCGCGGTGCTTGGCGAGCAGCGGGCGATGCCATGCGTAGGCCTCGATCGGCGAGAAGCCGAAGCGGTTGACGTCCGGCAGCTGGTCGAGCGCGGGGAAGCGCACTTCCGTGACGATCGCGCCGGCGGCTTCGAGATGCTTGAGCGCGGCGTCGAGCGCGGCCGCGACGTCGGCATCGACGCCGTCCGTCACGTAGTTCGTCAGCACGCCGAGCCGCACGCCTTCGAGCGGCCGGGCGGCCGGCACGTGCGGTTCGAGGCCCGCGAGCATCCGGTCGACGAGCGCGCAGCAGGCGACCGTCAGGCCGATCGGGCCGAACGAGTCGAGCGTCGTCGACAGCGGCACGCCGCCTTGCGTCGGGATCCGGCTCGCGGTCGGCTTGAAGCCGGTCAGCCCGCACAGGGCGGCCGGAATGCGGATCGAGCCGCCCGTGTCGGTGCCGAGCGCGACGGCGGCCATCCCGTCGGCGACGGACGCGGCCGCGCCGGACGACGAACCGCCGGAAATCCGCGCGTCGCCCGGCACGTCGCGGTGGTACGGCGAGCGCGGATGGCCGAAGTGCGGATTCAGCCCGAGCCCCGAGAACGCGAACTCGCTCATGTTGGTGCGGCCGACCAGCACCGCG
>NZ_JAAGPC010000266.1:0-270 GCF_017104595.1 Burkholderia sp. Tr-20390
ATGGCATGGGGTAGATCTCGGTGGTGGGCGTAGCATTAAAAAAAAAAAAAAAAAAAAGAAGAGAAGGAATACCAGTACTATATGAGGAACGGGCTGTTACTTTCAATAGAGTGACAAGTGCGCTGATCAGCATATGTAGTCTGCAGTACGAACGCAGCCACACGTATGTCTCTCGGTGATGTCCTCGAATGCACAGTTACCTGTCGCTCTGTGCATGTCGCAACTAGTAGTGATCATCGTGCTGGACTATGATAGCTGCGAGTTCGCATA
>NZ_JAAGPC010000026.1:0-71000 GCF_017104595.1 Burkholderia sp. Tr-20390
GTTCGTGCGGCTCGCGCTGCGCCGCGCGGCGCCCGGCGCGGTGGCAAGCGCGTCGCCTTCACCCTGACCGCAGTGCGCCATGGCGTGGCCGCGACGCGCCACGCGAATGGCCGCCGCGGCCTTGGCCCATGCAAATTTGGCTTTCATCATTCGTTTCCGGCGGTGCGAGCCGCCGTCCCCATGTCGATGCGGAGTCCATACAAATGAATCGTCACGAATGCGTTCGCGCCGCGTGCTGCGCGATGATGATCCTGGCCAGTACCGGCGCGCACGCGCAAAGCAACTTGACGCTGTACGGCGTGATCGATGCGGGCATCCGCTACGAAACCCACGGCGTGTCCTACGGCGCCGACGGCGCGCCGGTGTCGACGGGCCGCAAGATCTCGATGGCCGACGGCGGCGGCCTGACGGAAAGCTACTGGGGCCTCAAGGGGCAGGAGGATCTCGGGGGCGGGCTGTCCGCGCAGTTCAACGTGGAAAGCCACTTCGGCCCGAACAGCGGTGCGATCGTGCCGGCCGGCGCGCCGAACTTCTTCGAGGTCGCGTATGTGGGGCTCACGTCGACGTCGCTCGGCCAGCTCGCGCTCGGGCGCCAGTACAACGTGCCGTTCGAGATGGTGTCGCTGACTTACGGCTCGAACCTGTGGGCCGGCCCGCAGGATCCGTACTTCAACCTGTTCAAGCCCGAGCAGACGATGCTCGCGGGCTCGCGCACCAGCAACATGATCCAGTACGGCGCGCAGCTCGGCAGCCTGTACCTGCTCGCGCAGTACGCGCCGGGCGGCCATGCGGGCGGCGGCGTGCTGGGCGGCCAGGCCGGTGCGGCGATCGCGTATGCGCCGGACAAGGGGCCGTTCACGGTTGGCGCGTCGTTCATGCGCAGCTGGGACGACGTCACGCACGCGAAATTCGACATCTACGGCGGCGGCGGCTCCGTCACGCTCGGCAACGCGACCGTCAACGCCGGCTATATCGAGAACGCGCGCGACAACGACTTCACGTCGTTCGCGAACGGCCCGTTCAGCTCGACCGATCTCGCCGCGCTCGGCATCATCTCGCCCGCGCAGGTGGTCGATCCGTCGACGCCCGGCGGGTTCCGGCGCCGCAAGATGGCGCTCGCGGGGCTGACCTACCGGTTCACGTCGGCGTTCACGGCCGCCGTCAACGCATGGTGGACCACGCAGTCGGGCTACACGCCGGACTTCGACGGCCGCGCGCGCCAGTTCCAGGTGATCGCCGGCTACAGCCTCTCGAAGCGCAGCATGCTCTATGCGGAAGTCGACTACGCGATCTATCGCGGCGGCCTGGTCGGCGCGCAGCTGGTCGGCATCAATGGGCAGTCGCCGAGCACGAGCACCACGCAGCTCGGCGCGACGGTCGGCCTGCGCCACTACTTCTGACGCGGAGCCGCGCGGGATGTGGGCAATCGCGGCCGGGGCGGCACCGGGTTTCCGGCCGGGCGGGACGAGTACAATCCATGGAAAAAAATACGGAGCATCCATGGACGAACCCGACCGTTATACGACGGCGAATCTGCCGGTCCATCTGTTGCGGTGCCTCGCGGAGACAAGCAAGGAACTGGGCATCGACCCCACGCGGCTGTGCCTCGGGCTCGGCTTCGACGTCGCGGACCTGTCGAATCCGTCGTGCCGGATTTCCTTGCGCCAGGCGAGCACGATGATCCGCCGCGCGCTCGAGATGGCGCCGGGGCGGGCGCTCGGCCTCGAACTCGGCACGAGCGAGACGATCGCGTCGATCGGCCTGGTCGGCTACGCGATGCTGACGAGCCCGACGCTGAAGGAGGCGATCGCGGTCGGGATGGAACTGCAGCGCCACACGGGGCCGCTGTTGCGCTTCGACGTGACGTCGGAGGCACGCACGCTGTCGATCCGCGCGACCAACGTCTTCCTCGAACCCGACATCGAGGCGTTCCTCGTCGAGGAAGCGTTCGGCAGCTTCATGAAGATCGGGCGCTCGCTCGTCGGCCCCGCGTTCCAGCCGAAGGGCGTCGATCTCAGCTACCCGCCGCCGGCCTATGCGGAACAATACGCGCGCGTGTTCCCGTGCCCGGTGCGATTCGAACAGGAGCAGAACCTGTTCTCGTGCGACGCGGCGCTCGGCAACCGCCCGATCGCGACCCACGATCCGCTCGCGCATCGCCAGACGCTCGAATTCCTGCAGGACGCGCTGCCGCCCGAACCCGAAGGCACCGAATTTCTCGAATCGATCGAACGGATCATGCGGCGCGACCTGCGGCACGCGCCGTCGCTCGCGGCGATCGCCGCGCAGCTGTGCATGAGCGAGCGCACACTCCGGCGGCGGCTCGCCGATCAGGGCGTGTCGTATCAGACGGTGATCGACACGATCCGCCGCAAGCGCGCATTCACGCTGCTGAGCAACCCGCGGCTGTCGATCGAGGACGTCGCGCACGAAGTCGGGTTCAGCGACGCGCACAACTTCCGGCGCGCGTTCAAGCGGTGGACGGGGCATGGGCCGAGAGAGGGGCAGCGCACGGCGCCGTGACGGGCGCGGTTTCGACCGAGACGGGCGGTGGCACCGCACCGCTGCCGCATCACCCCCATTGGCGAGCCCCGCACACGCATCACTGCGCGTCGCCGATCCCGCCCATCAGCATCATCAGTTGCTCGCGCAGCCACCGGCTGCCCTGGTCCTGATCGGCGCTGCGATGCCAGTAGCAGAAGTATTCGAGGCCCGGCATCTCGAACGGCAGTTCGAGAATCCGCGCCGGATAGCGCTGCAGCAGCCGCAGCGGCGCCGTCAGCGCGAGATCGCCGCGCATCGCGATCAACGGCGCGACCATGTAGTGCTGCACGCGCATCTGGATCGTGCGGCGCAGCCCGAGCCGCGTCAGCTCCGCGTCGACGTGCCCGCTGCCCTTGCGGCGGCTCGACACGTGGATGTGCCCCATCGCAAGGTAGTCGTCCATGGTGAGCGTGTCGCCCTTGAACGGATGATCGTCGCGGATCATGCACGCATAGCGGTCGCGCACGAGCAGCGCCTGGTGCAGGTGCGGATCGCCGATCAGCGGCGCGTCGATCGCGAGGTCGACGGAGCCGTTCGCGAGCGCGGTCGCGACTTCGCGGCGGTCCATCGTGTAGCTGCGCACGTGCATGCCGGGCGCATGCGTCTGCAGCAGTTCACCGAGCGCGGGCAGCAGCAGCGCCTCGGTCAGGTCGCTCATGCTCATCCGGAACACGCGCGTCGACGACGCCGGATCGAACACGTCGCCTTCGTGCGCGCTCGAATCGAGCAGCTGCATCGCCTCGCGCACGCGGCCGACGATGTTCTCGGCCAGCGGCGTGGGCATCATCCCGGCCGGCGTGCTGACGAACAGCGGATCGTTCAGGGTCTTGCGCAGCCGTGCCAGCGCGTTGCTGACGGCCGGCTGCGTGAGGTTCAGCACCTCGGCCGCGCGCGTCAGGTTGCGCTTGGTGTAGATCGCGTCGAATACGACGAACAGGTTCAGGTCAATCTTCGAAAGGCGCATCGCCGGATCTCCTTGCCGGCATCTTACGGCGTGCGCCTCTCGTTCGTCCACGGCCCTGCGCATCGTGGCGCGATGCTCAGCCGCGCAGCGGCGGCGTCAGGTACGCGGCCGTCGAACCCGGCTCGCCGTCCTTGATTTCCATTCGCGCGATCGCCTGCAGGTGCACCTCGTCCGGGCCGTCGGCGAAGCGCAGCGCGCGCCCCCAGGTCCAGTGGTCGGCGAGCGGCGTATCGGGGCTCAACCCCGCCGCGCCGAACACCTGCATCGCGCGGTCGCACACGTCCGTATAGACGGTCGGCACCAGCGCCTTGATCATCGAGATTTCCTTGCGGGCAGCCTTCGCACCGACCTTGTCGATCATCCACGCGGCCTTCAGCACCAGCAAACGCGCCTGCTCGATCTCGATGCGCGAGCGCGCGATCCATTCGCCCACCGTGCCGTGCTTGTTCAACGGCTTGCCGAACGCGACGCGCGACTGCGCGCGGTCGACCATCAATTCCAGCGCAAGCTCGGCCGCGCCGATCGAGCGCATGCAGTGGTGGATGCGGCCCGGCCCGAGGCGGGCCTGCGCGAGCGCGAAGCCGCTGCCTTCCTCGCCGAGCAGGTTGCGCGCCGGCACGCGCACGTTGTCGAACGTGATCTCGCAGTGCCCTTCCGGCGCGTAGTGATTGACCACCGTGATGTTGCGCACGATCGTCACGCCCGGCGTGTCGCGCGGCACGAGGATCATGCTCTGCTGCTGGTGCGACGCGGCCTCGGGATCGGTCTTGCCCATCACGATGAAGATCTTGCAGTTCGGATGCGCGGCGTTCGTGATGAACCATTTGCGGCCGTTGATCACGTACTCGTCGCCCACGCGCTCGATGCGCGTCGTGATGTTCGTCGCATCCGACGACGCCACGTCAGGCTCCGTCATCGCGAACGCCGAGCGGATCTCGCCGCGCAAGAGCGGCTTCAGCCACTGTTCGCGCTGCTCCGGCGTCGCGAACATGTGCAGCAGCTCCATGTTGCCGGTGTCCGGCGCGTTGCAGTTGAACACTTCCGACGCCCAGCCCACCCGCCCCATGATCTCGGCGAGCGGCGCGTATTCGAGGTTCGTCAGGCCCATGCCGGGCTCGTCGTCCTTCAGGTGCGGCAGGAACAGGTTCCACAGCCCTTCCGCCTTCGCGCGTTCCTTCAGCTCCTCCATGAACGACACGGGATACTGGCCCGCATGCACTTCCTCGTTCCACTGGCGAATGCGCGGCACGATGTGCGCGTCCATGAATGCGCGCACGCGGCTGCGCAGTTCTTCCACTTTCGGGGTGTAGCCAAAATCCATGATCGACTCCTCGATTCCGTTCGTCCGGTTCGGTCAGAAGGCCGAGACACCGCCGTCGACGGCGACGGCCTGCCCGGTCAGATAAGTGTTTTCCTTCGCGCACAGCGTCAGCATCGTCGCGACGATTTCCTCGGGCCGGCCGAGCCGCTTCATCGGCGAGCCCTGCGCGAGAAAGTCCTGGCGGTCGCCGAGATCGCTGTCGGTGACCATCGGCGTCGTGCTGTAGAACGGGCACACCGCATTCACGCGAATGCCGTGGCGCGCGTATTCGATGGCCGCCGTCTTCGTGAGCCCGACCACCGCATGCTTCGACGCCGCGTAGGCGGCCAGCTTCGGCGCGCCGCCGAGCCCGGCCATCGACGCGACGTTCAGGATCACGCCTTCGCGCTGCGCGAGCATCTGGCGGATCTGGTGCTTCATCCCGAAGAACACGCCCTTCGCGTTCACCGCGAAGCTCAGGTCGAGATCGGCTTCGTCGGTGTCGATCAGCGCCTTCATCGGCGGTGCGATGCCCGCGTTGTTGATGCCGACGTCGAGCCGGCCGAAACGCTCGGCGGCCGCGTGCACCAGCGATGCCACCTCGGCCTCGACGCGCACGTCGCAGCGTTGCGCGATCACGTCGGCGCCGGCCGCGCGCAGCGGCGCGGCCACGCGTTCGAGCGCGTCGCCGTTCAGGTCGCCGAGCGCGATGCGCGCGCCCATCGCGGCCAGCTCGCTCGCGAGCAACGCGCCGAAGCCGCTCGCGGCGCCGGTGATCATCACGGCTTGCCCGGCATAGCTGTCGATCTTCATCGCGCGCTCAGATCGTCAGGCCGCCGTCGACGACGATGCATTCGCCGTTGGTGTAGCTCGCCGCGTCCGACACGAGATACAGCACCGTGCCGGCCATTTCGCGCGGCTCCGCATGGCGGCGCAGCGGAATCTTCCCCATCCAGGCCTCGTAGATCTCCTTGTCGGCGAACAGCGCGCCCGCGAACTTCGTCTTCGTGAGACCCGGCAGCAACGCGTTCACGCGGATGCCGAGCGGCCCGCATTCCTTCGCGAACGCCTTCGTCATGTTGACGACCGCGGCCTTCGTGATCGAGTAGATGCCCTGCCGGTCGCCCGGCTGCAGCGCGTTCACCGACGCCGTGTTGACGATCGCGCCGCCGCCGTGCGTCTTCATCAGCTTGCCGGCCTCGACCGACATGAAGAAGTAGCCGCGGATGTTCACGTCGACCGTCTTCTCGTACGCGGCGAGGTCGGTATCGAGGATGTGCCCGAAATACGGGTTCGCGGCCGCGTTGTTCACGAGGATGTCGAGACGGCCGTGCTTGCCGCGGATGTGCTCGAACGTCGCGGCGATGTCCTCGAGCCGCCCGACGTGGCAGGCCAGCGCCTCGGCGCGGCCGCCTGCCGCGACGATCTCGTCGGCCACGGTCTGGCAGTCGGCGAGCTTGCGGCTCGACACGATCACGTGCGCGCCCTGCTCCGCGAGCAGTTTCGCGATTTCCTCGCCGATGCCGCGGCTCGCGCCCGTCACCAGGGCGATCTTGCCCGTCAGGTCGAACAGATTCGTTGCCATGTTGCTGTGCTCCTCCATTGATGTGGTGTCCTGCCGCTGCCCGGTGAAACCGGCCGCTTCAGCGATGCGCGTCGATCACGCCGACGGCCAGCTCGGCGAGCCGCCCGGCCATCGCGCCGACGCGCAGCGCCTGCTCGCTCGACGCATTGCCCTGCAGCGCGCGCGCCTTCACGCCCTGCGCGATCGACGCGAGCCGGAAGAAACTGAACGCGAGGTAGAAGTGCCAGTCGCGGATCGGCTCGATGCCGCGCAGTTCGCAATAGCGCGCGACGATCGCCGCTTCGTCCGGCACGCCGAGTTCGGCGCGATCCTGGCCCGCGAGCCCGCGCACCTGCCCGCCGGACGGCAGCCGCAGGCACATGCAGAGATACGCGAGATCGGCGAGCGGATTGCCGAGCGTCGACAGTTCCCAGTCGAGCACGGCCTGCACGCGATAGCTGTCGCGCGCGAACATCAGGTTGTCGATCCGGAAGTCGCCATGCACCAGCGTCGGCCGGCCCGTGTCCTCCGGGCACGCCTTCGGCAGCCAGTCGATCAGCGTTTCCATCGCGTCGAGGCGCTCGGTTTCCGCCGCGCGGTACTGCTTCGTCCACACGCCGATCTGGCGCTCGAAGTAATTGCCGGGGCGGCCGTAGTCGGCAAGGCCCACTGCCTCGACATCGACGTCGTGCAACGCGGCCATCGTCTGCAGCAACGCGTCGTAGCAGGCCGCGCGATCGGCCTTCGGCAGCTCCGGCAATGCGGGATCCCAGAAGATCCGGCCGTCCTCGTAGCTCATCACGTAGAACAGGCTGCCGATCACGTCGCGGTCTTCGCAGAGGTGATACGGATGCGCGACCGGCACCGCGGTGCCCGACAGCGCGCTCAATACGCGGAATTCGCGGTCGACTGCATGGGCGGACTTCAGCAGTTCGCCCGGCGGCTGGCGGCGCAGCACGTAGCGGCCGCTCTTCGCGTGCAGCAGGAAAGTCGGATTCGACTGGCCGCCGGCAAACTTCTCCGTGTCGACCGGGCCTTCGAAGCCCGGCACGTGCGCTTCCAGATAGCGCGTGAGGCGGGCTACGTCGAGTTGCTGGGTAGGGTTCGTCATCGTCGCGATCGTTCGTGGGTCAGCCGTAGGTTCGCAGCGCGTGTCGTTCGGGATCCTCCAGATGCGGGATGCCGTTGAACGACGCGAGGTGGAACGCATCGGCGTTGAAGAAAAACTGCGAAAGGCTGCTGTTGCGGATCTGCAGGTTCAGCGCGATCGCGCTCGACGGCGGCGCGGCCAGCACCTGCTGCACGGTGACCGCGATCGGGCCGCCGGAGCTCACCGCCAGCACGCGCTGGCCGCCGCCGTGGCGGATCGCCGCGCGGGCGTCGGCCACGCGCTGCTGGAAGTGCGCCCAGGTCTCGGGGGCCGACTCGCCGAGCTTGTCTTCCGACCAGAGCTGCAGCACCTGCCGGAGCGCGCGGAAATGCTCCTTCATCGAGCCGGCCGCGAGGCGGGCGATGTCGGGGTAGTCGTGCGCGGCGGCCGCGAACAGGCCATGGAAGTCGTATTCGTTCAGGCCCGGGTGGCGGTCGACCGGCGCGCCTTCGCGGCCCATCCCGCGCAGGATCGCGTCGACCGTCTGCGCGTGGCGGTTCAGCGTGCCGCAGATCACGCGGTCGAATGTGAGCGCTTGCCGCGCGAAGTATTCGCCGAGCCAGACGCCCTGCTGCTCGCCCGACGCGGACAAGCGGTCGTAGTCGTCCGTGCCGAAGGACGCCTGCCCGTGCCGTACCAGAAAAAGTTCAGCCATCGCGTGCCCGCCAGATCAGAAGGATTCAGCATAGGGGGCGGGGACGCATTTTTAAACTTTATTTTCTGAATCCGGGGGTATTCATTTTGTGAATCCGCCCTGCTTCGGACCTTGCCGCTGTTCGGCGCGCGCCGTCGCGGCACGCGCATTGCTCCCCTCACTCTCGGCGGGAGAACCGCGAAGTCCAATCCGTTCCAGGAGGGGTGCGATGCTCGGTACGATCCTTATCATCATTCTGATTCTCCTACTCATCGGTGCATTTCCTGCATGGCCCCACAGCCGCAGTTGGGGCTACTGGCCCTCGGGCACCGTCGGGCTGGTCGTCGTCATCGTCGTGATACTGGTGCTGATGGGCCAGATCTGACGCAGCCACGCGCCAGCCGGCCGGGCAGAGGCCCGTTTGAAACAATCGCTGCCGGCCCGGCCGGAACGTGCGCATACCCGCACCGGGAGGGCCGGCAGTCGATTCACGGGCATGACGCGCGAATACCCCGGACGTCGCCGCCCGGGGGGCACGTGCCCGTTACTGCGCGCCTTCCAGACGCAACTGCAACCGGCTTTTCACGGACGTGACACCCGGCACCTGGCGGGCCGCCTCCACCGCGACCTGATCCTGCGACGGGTCCGTGATCTGGCCGGCCAACGTCACGTCGCCCGTCTTCGCCTTCGCAAACACGGTGACATGCGCGTCGCCGATGCCGGGCGCCTTCGCGATCGCCTGGCGGACCTTCTTCGCGAACGCGCGATCGGCCGCGCGATCGGCCTTCTTCGCCGACCGTGCCGCCGCCGCGGGTGACGGCGACGCAACGGCGGACGCGGCCGCCGACGTGGCGACCCGTTGCGGGCCGGACACGTCCGCATTGGGTGCGCCCGACTGCGCATGGCCCAGGATCGGCGACAGCGCAACACAACCTGCAATGACGGCAAGACGAATCTTCATCGAAAAATCTCCTCAAGGAACGATGGATAACTGCGGGGGGAAACGGCGGGGGAAGGCGGTCAGGCCGCCGCACCGGACATCGCACGGCTTAGCGCACGGCCGCGCGGCGCGGCGATCGATTCGAGTGCGTGTTCGTCGGCCGCCAGCGCGGGCGACAGCGTCGCGCGCAGGTGGTCGAGAAAGGTGCGGATCTTCGCGTCCACGAAGCGGCGGGACGCGAACATCGCGTAGACGTCGAGCATCGTCAGCCGGTAATCGGGCAGCACGCGGACGAGCCGTCCGCTGCGCAGATCGTCGATGACCGAATAGATCGCGAGCGAGCCGATGCCCAGCCCCGCACGCAGCGCGATCGACAAAGCTTCCGGCGCATTCGCGTGGAACGGCGCGGCGAGCACGGCATGCGTCGCAACGCAGCCGTCGCCGCCGTGCAACTGCCATTCGCCATTCGCGTCGGCAGGCGTATCGAGGCGCAGGCACGTATGGTCCGCCAGTTCCGCCGGGTTGTGCGGCGTGCCATGCCGCGCGAGATAGGCGGGCGACGCGACCAGCACGCTGTAGCTCCGCCCGCACGAGTGCGCGATATAGCCGGAATCGGGCAGGCTCGACGCGGTGACGACCGACACGTCGTACCCCTCTTCGACGAGATTCGGCAGCCGCTGCGAGTACGTCATTTCGACGGACACCTCGGGAAAGATCGCCTGATACGCGACAGCCGACGCGGTCACGTGGCTCTGCCCGAGCCCCGGCATCGTATGCACGCGCAGCCGCCCGTACGGGCGGACCAGCGCATTGCGCGCTTCGGCGTTCGCCTGGTCGACATCGCCGAGGATCGCCAGCAGGCGCTCGAAATAGCGCCGCCCGCTGTCGGTCAGCGCGATCTTGCGGGTCGTCCGGTTCAGCAGCCGGATCTGCGCGTAGTCCTCCAGGCTGGCGACGGCCCGCGACACCTGCGCGGTGGCCATGTCGCCCTGCCTCGCGACGGCGGTGAAGCTGCCGGCCTGCACGACACGCACGAACGTCCGCATGTTTTCAAGCATGTCCATTTCGATTCATCGTCCATCGCGGCCGGCGCGCCATCCGCCACGCGCGCACGACCGGGCCGTCCCGCGCCCGGCCGCGCACCGCGGCCTCGGTTTCGAACCGCGGCCCGCGAAGCGTCGACGTGCCGCTGGGCCATCGATCGCGTCGCGCGCCGTCATGTTCAGTGGTACCGATTGTCGCCATTCGCCGCGCAGCCTTCAGCCCCCCGTCCGGGGGGCTGAAGCGCGGGCCGATCATGTGGAATGCTTGCCGTCTGCGACGGAAGCCGGCGTGCGCAGCACGATCTTGCCGATGTGGCGGCCGGAATCCATCAGCGCGTGCGCCGCGCTCGCGTCGCGAAGATCGAAGGTCTGGTAGACCTGCGGCTTCACCTTGCCCTGCCGGATCAGCGGCCACACGGCTTCCTCCAGCTCGCGGATGAGCTGCGCCTTCTCCGCGTAGGTGCGCGAGCGCAGCGTCGAGCCGATGTGCGTGAGGCGCTTGGTGAGCATCGGGAACAGGTCGAGCTCCTTCGCGGGCCCGTTGATCACGCCGATCTGGACGATGCGGCCGTTCATCGCGGCCGCCGCGAAATTGCGCGCGACGTAGTCGCCGGCGATGATGTCGACGATCACGTCGACGCCCTTGCCGTCGGTGAAGCGCTTGACCGCGTCGACGAAATCCTCGTTGCGGTATTCGATCGCGAGATCCGCGCCGAGCCGCAGGCTCGCGTCGCGCTGCGCGTCCGAGCCCACCGTCGTGATGAGGGTCGACGCGCCGAACGCCTTCGCCAGCATCGTCGCGGTCGTGCCGATGCCCGACGCGCCGCCGTGAATCAGCACGCTGTCGCCGGCCGCGAAGCCGCCGCGCTGGAACAGGTTCAGCCAGACCGTCATGAAGGTTTCGGGCATCGCCGCGGCTTCCGTCATGTCGAGGCCGTCGGGGATCGCGAGCGTATTGCTTTCGTTCGCCACCGCGTATTCCGCGTAGCCGCCGCCCGGAATCAGCGCGCAGACTTCGTCGCCGATCGCGAAGCGCGTGACGTCGCGGCCGACCGCGACGACTTCGCCGGCAACCTCGAGACCGGGAATGTCGGACGCGCCGGGCGGCGGATCGTACAGCCCCTTGCGCTGGAACACGTCGGGGCCGTTCACGCCGGCCGCATGAATGCGGATCAGCACTTCGTCGTGGCCCGGCGACGGCACGGGACGCGTGGTCGGCACGAGCACGTCGGGGCCGCCGGGACGCACGATTTCGATCGCCGTCATGTTGGCGGGCAGGGGTTTCACGTCATCAGTCACGATATGATCCTCAACGTTCGTCGATGCGCGGCCGATTCGCGGAACCTCCTCGAATCGCGGCATCGCAATGGGTGTGAAGACAGTCTAGGGACGGTGCCGCGCGCGGGCACGCAGTGAATTGCCGAACGAGGAATGCAAAAATGCATCAGTCAGCACAAGCGATGAACTGGGACGACGCACGCGTGTTCCTCGCGATTCATCGCGAACGCACGTTGCGCCGCGCGGCGCAAACGCTCGGGGTCGACCAGGCGACGGTCGGGCGCCGGCTCGCGCAGCTCGAGCACATGCTCGGCGCCACGCTGTTCCTGCGCTCGTCGAAGGGCTACCTGACCACGCCGGTCGGCGAGCTGGCGCTGCGCGCCGCCGAGGCGATGGAGCAGCATGCGCACGAACTCGTCCGCGTGACGCAGGGCGTCGACCGGCGGCTCGCCGGCGAGGTCAAGATCACGACGACCGATGCGCTCGCGCTCGAATTCGTGATGCCGTCGATCGCGCGGCTGCACGCGAAGCACCCCGACGTATGCGTGTCGCTGAACACGGCGACTCAAGTCCTGAACCTGGCGAAACGGGAGGCCGACATCGCGGTGCGCACCGTGCGGCCCGACAACCCCGATCTCGTCGCGCGCCGCCTCGCCTGCTGGGACATGGGCCTGTTCGCTTCGCACGACTATCTGCAACGGCATGGCGAACCCGTGCGCGGCAGCGCGTTCGCGGGGCACGACCTGGTCGTCTACCAGCCGTATGTCGACGCGAGCCGGAAGCCGGCGATCGCCGGCGAGCCGATCGACGCAGGACGCATCGTCGGGCGGATGAATTCGAGCCTGATGATGCGCGCCGCGCTGCGCGCGGGCCTCGGCATCGGCGAAGTGCCGGTGCATATGGGCGAACGCGACGGCCTCGCCCGCATCTGGCCCGCGCAGACGCGGGACGCGCCGTACGAGGTCTGGCTCGTCACGCATCGCGACCTGCGCCACACCGCGCGCATCCGCGCGACGATCGACGAGATCGTGTCCGCGTTCGACGCGCATCGCTGAGCCCGTCGCACCGTGGCAACGCCACCGCACCGCCCGCCACCGCCTATTCGTCGCCGACGCGCGTGCGGGACGACGCATCGAGCGCCAGCCCGCTGCGCACGGCCTGGATGCGCGACGTGACGTTGAGCTTCTCGAAGATGTTCTTCAGGTGCCACTTGATCGTCTCCGGCGCAACGCGCAGCGCGCGGGCGATCTCCTTGTTCGACAGGCCGCGCGCGACGTAATCGAGGATCTCGACCTCGCGCGCGCTCAGGTTGCCGGCCGTGCCGGGCCGCGCGGCCGGCGCGGCGTTCGACGCGCGGTCCGCCTCGAACGCCCGCGCGAGTTCGCGCAGATACCACGTGCCGACCGCCGGAAACCGGTCGGCCCGCTTCAGCACGCGCGCCGTCAGGCGTTCGGCCACGGCGCCTTCGTCGACGAACGTGCGCACGAGCCCGTTGCCTTGCCCGTATTCGAGCGCCGGGGCGAGCACGGCCAGGGCGTCGTCTTCCTGCCCGGCCTGTTCGAGCGCGACCGCACGCAGCACGGCGGCCTGCGCGGCGAACCAGTCGAAGCCGCGCGCGGCCAGCACGTCGTGCACCGTTGCCATGATCTGCGCAGCTTCTTCCGCGCGGGCATCGGCAAGCAGCAGCCGCGCCCGCGTGCACTGCGCCATCTGCCACGTCTCGACGTAGCTCGACGCGGCTTCCGGCGCGGCAGCCGGCACCAGCGCCGCCAGCGCCCGCCCGACACGATGGGCCTGGGTCAGCTTCCCCGCGCTCACGTGCAGCCGAACGCCGGTCGCCATGCAGGCGACGCGCAACCGCAGCCATTGCCGGCTGCAGGCGATGTGGTCGACCTCGTCGAGGATCTCGTGCGCACGGGCCTCGTTGCCGGACCGGAACTGCAGCACCGCGGCCGTCTGCATGAACCGCAGCAGCGGCCCGAGCGAGCACGCCTGCATCGCGATGTCGAACCGGTCGCGCTGCGCGTCGCGCACCTTCGGCCAGTCGTTCCATTCGTAGTAGATCGCGGACAGGTAGCCGGCCGACAGCGCCGTTGCCGCCGACAGCCGCCCCGCCGAGTGTTCCGCGCCGCGCAGCGCGGTCTCGAAGGTCTTCGACGCATCGTGCAGGCGGCCCGCGACGAATTCGGCGAGGCCGGACATGTTCTGCCGGTAGACATGCGCGAACAGCGGCTCCTGGCCCGACGCCGCGCGTTCCGCGCGCGCGCGCAGGTCGAGCACGTCGTCGAGACGGCCCGCGTAGCCGAGCCCGAAGATCAGCGTCGTCTGCCCGATCTGCTCGACCCACGAGCCGGCCGGCGGGCCGGCCGCCAGCACGCGCTCGCCGAGCGCGAGCGACTCGATGCTCCGGTCCGACAGCCCCGCGATGAGCGAGCGGACGCCGAGCAGTTCGGTCGCGGTGATCGCGTCCGTGCCGAGCCGCCGTGCGTCGATATCGGCTTCGATCGCCTCCAGCGCGCGGCGCGCGTCGACCATCTGCATCGACAACGCCAATGCCCACACGTGGGCGATCCGCAGCCGCAGGCGGCCCGCCAGCGCCTGCTCCGGCAGGCGGGACACCCAGTCGAGCACGGTGCGGACGTCGCTCGCGGCGATCAGCTTCATCGCGCACGCCTCGACCCAGCCGGCGGCCGCGTCGAAATCGCCGGCGGCGAGCGCATGCCTGACCGCATCAGGCCATTGCCGCTCGGCCGCGTACCACGCGCTCGCGCGGCGATGCAGCGCGCCGACCTCGTCCGGCCGGCGCAACGCCAGCTCCTCGCGCAGGTATTGCAGGAACAGCGCGTGATAGCGGTAGCTCCGGCGGCCGCCGTCGACCGACCGGATGAACAGGTTGTGCGTGCTCAGCCACTCCAGGCACGCGACGGCATCGTCGCGGCCCGTCAGCGCATCGCACAGCGCGGGCGTCATGCGGTCCAGCACGGCCGTGCAGAGCAGGAAGTGACGGATCGCATCCGGCACCTGCGTCATCACGTTCTCGTTCAGGTACGCGGCAATGCCGGCGCGCGCATGGCTGACCTGCTCGGCGACGCGCGCCGCATCGGTGTCGTCGCGCAACGCGAGCGCCGCGAGTTGCAGGCCAGACACCCAGCCTTCGGTGGCCGCGCGCAGCCGCCCGACGTTTTCCGCACTGAGCGGCTTGCCGGCGACGCGCTCGAAGAACGCGCGCGTCTCCGCTTCGTCGAAGCGCAGGTCGTCCTCGTCGACCCGGACGAGCTCGTCGCGCGATTCGAAATAGCTGAGCGGCAACGCGGGCGCCGAGCGGCACGACAGCACCACGTGCAGGTTCGATGGCGCATAGCGCAGCAGCTCGAACATCGCGTCGTGGATGACGGGCGACGCAAGGCGGTCGTAGTCGTCGAGCATCAGGACCAGCTCGACGCCCGCCCCCTCCAGCTCGTTGAGCAGTTCGTCGAACACGATCTTCAGCGGAATCAGCGCGCGGTCGCGCAGCAGCCGCTGCGCGCGGCCGCCGACCCCGCCCGTCGCGTCGACGATCGCCGCCACCACGTACGACGAGAAGATCGACGCGTTGTCGTCGTCCTGGTCGAGGCTCACCCAGGCGACCTTCACGTTCGTCGCGACGAGTGCATGGCGCCACTCCGCCAGCACGGTCGTCTTGCCGTACCCGGCCGGCGCGCACACGAGCGTCAGCCGCCGATCGAGGCCGCGCGCGAGCCGGCCGAACCGCGCGATGCGCGACACGATTCCACGGGCCGATGCCGGTGCGAGCTTGGTGCGCACCAGCACTTCGATCCCGTCGGCGTCCGCAGGCCCTGCTGCTTGTCTGCTGTCGCTGGACGTCATGCTGTTCCTGTTCTCCTTGCGCTGCGCGCGTGCGTCCGCCTGGAAGGCCGGACCGCCGTGCGGCCCGGTGCGCGGCGCGGCGCCGCCCCGCGCCGGAACAGCATAGCGACACGGCGACGGCCGTCAAAAGTAGGTGATATCCGTACCGCGGCGTGCGCCGGTCGAACGGAAGGACTCGCATTGTTCTCGATCGGGCCGGTGCTGTTCAGCCCCCCATTCGGGGGGCTACCGCGCCGGGAAAGTCACTCCATCCTGACCGGAAGGTGTCCTGCACAGCCGGCTCGCGCCGCGCGTCGGGACCGTCGCCCAGCCGTTCCACGAGGAGTCCGCATGAACCGTCGCGACGTCGTCGCCGCCTTTTTCGACCGGTATCGCCAGCATGACGTCGAAGGCATGCTCGCGCTCTTTTCCCCCGCCGCCGTGCTCGACTACGTGCCGGCCGGCGCGGCGGCTCCGGTCGCCACGCACGGCAGGATGACCTGGGGCACGCTGCTCGATGCGTTCCCGGACCTGTCGAACCGGATCGACGCCATTCATGCGGATGGTGCCGGCCGCCACGCCACCGCCGAGGTCACGATCCGCGGCACGCAGGCGCGGGACTTCCTCGGTATCCGGAATCGCGGCCGGTCGTTCACGCTGCGGCACGCGTTCGTGTTCGAGTTCGACGCCGACGGCCGCATCACGCGGCTGGCTGCCTACTGGGACAACGTCCGGCTCTTCGAGGATCTCGGCAAGACGACGCTCGGATGAGCCGGCGCTTGGCCGGCCGCGCCGTCACGCGGGCTGGTAGCGATCCCGCAGCGCCCGCTTGTTGATCTTCCCGACGCTCGTCTTCTCGATCGCGTCGACGATCAGCAGCCGCTCCGGCACCGCGTACCGCGAAATCAGCCCGCGATCGGCGACCTGCTTCACGTGCGCCTGCAACTCGGCCGGACTGACGCGCCCCACCTGGTCGTCGGCCAGCACGACGAGCGCGAGCGGCCGCTCGCCCCAGCGCGCGTCCCTCACGCCGATCACGGCCGATTCGCGCACGGCGGGATGGCGCGACAGGATGTCCTCGAGCTCCAGCGACGACACCCATTCGCCGCCCGTCTTGATCACGTCCTTGATCCGGTCGGTGATCTGCAGCCGGCCGTCCGGATCGATCACGCCGATGTCGTTCGTATGGAGATAGCCGCCGGCCCACAACGACGCCGTTGCCGGCGCGTCGCCGAGATAGCCGGCCGTCGCCCACGGCATGCGAACGACGACCTCGCCGGCCGCACGGCCGTCATGCGGCACGTCGCGAAACTGCGCATCGACGATGCGCAGGTCGACGAGCGGCAGCGGCAGCCCCGCCCTGGTCCGGCGCGCGAGCGCGTCGTCGGCCGTGCCGTTCGCCGTCGGCGACGCATCGACCTGGGCGATCGTCATCAGCGGGCAGGTTTCCGACATCCCGTAACCGGTGTACACGTCGATGCCGCGCGCGAGCGCTGCCCGCGCGAGCCCTTCCGGCAACGGCGAGCCGCCGACCACCACCTTCCACGACGAGAGATCGACCGATGCCGATGCGGGGCAGTCGAGGATCATGCCGAGCAGCGTCGGCACGCAGTGCGAGAACGTCACCGATTCGCGCGCGATCAGCGCCAGCAGCCCGTCGGGCGAGTAGCGCCCCGGATAGACCTGCTTGAGCCCGAGCGCGGTCGCGATGTAGGGCAGCCCCCACGCGTGCACGTGGAACATCGGCGTGATCGGCATGTAGACATCGTCGCGATGCAGGCGCCCGCGCTCGCGCGCGCTCGACAGCGCGGCCATCCCCGCCAGCGTGTGCAGCACGAGCTGGCGGTGGCTGAACGCGACGCCTTTCGGCAGCCCGGTCGTGCCGGTCGTATAGAACGTCGTCGCGCGGGTGTTCTCGTCGAAATCGCCGAACATGAAATCGGGCGAACTGGCCGCGACGAGCCGTTCGTATTCGTCGGCGAAACCGTCGGGCAGCCCGGTCTCGGCGCCGTCCGCGATCAGCACGAAGCGCTGCGCGGCCACGAGCCGGTCACGGATGCCGTCCAGCAACGGCAGGAAATCGCGATGCACCAGCACGACCCGCGCGCCGCAATGGTTCAGCGTGTGGAGGAGCTGATCGGGCGACAGCCTGACGTTCGCGGTCATCAGCACCGCGCCCATCATCGGGATCGCGTAATAACACTCCAGGTAGCGGTGGCTGTCCCAGTCCATCACGGCGACCGTATCGCCCGCGCCGACGCCGAGCGACGTCAGCCCGCTCGCGAGTTGCCCGATGCGATGCCGGAACGTCCAGTAGTCGTGCCGGACCTGGTCGCCGTACACGATCTCCTGCTCGGGCCGCGTCGCGAGCGGCGTGTGAAGCAGCTGCTTGATCAGCAGCGGATACGCATGCGCGGACGGGGCCGGCGCATCGTGCAAATGCGGCTGTGACGGATTCATGAAGGGCTCCATAAGCGACCGGTCAGGCACGATGCCGGCCGGGCAAAGCTGCGCGCCCGCGGGCGGCACGGCCCGTGCATCCGCCGGGGCCGGTCTTCGCGAGTGGGGCCACGATACCCGACGCGCCGGCTTGGGCGCCCCCCCCTGTCAGGGGGAGTCGGCGCTGGCGCGCCGGCCCGGCGGACATCCGCGCGTCACGTGCCGGGCGTATCCACGACGAGGGGCGCACGGTGCGCGGTGCGGTGCCACGACCCACCTGATCGGGGGGGCGTGGCGCACCGGGTGCCGAGGTACGATTCATGACGGCGCGCAACCCGTTGTTCGGGACGCGCATCCCCTCGCCCCGGGCATGAACGGAGGCCCACGCCGCCGATTCGCAACCGTGCATGTGCAATGCACGCGTTGTGTGCCGTTTTGCATGCCGAATCCTCAATCCATCCCCCGAGAAAGGAGCAGCCATGACTTCCGAACAGCCGCAGATGGACAGAACGCCCACGCCCGATCCGGCCGAAAACAACGCGTACTTTCCGTCCCCGTATTCGCTGTCGCAGTACACGTCGTCGAAGACCGACTTCACCGGCGCGGATTACCCGAATCCGTACACGGGGGGCAAGTGGAAGGTGCTGATGATCGCGACCGACGAGCGCTACATCCTGATGACGAACGGCAAGATGTTCTCGACCGGCAATCATCCGGTCGAAATGCTGCTGCCGATGCATCACATGGACCAGGCCGGCTTCGAGATCGACATCGCGACACTGTCGGGGAACCCCGCGAAACTCGAACTCTGGGCGATGCCGGGCGACGACGAGGCGGTGCAGGGCACGTACCGGAAGTACCTGCCGAAGCTCAAGGCGCCGCTGAAGCTGTCCGATGTACTCGACGCCAACCTCGGGCCCGAATCGCCGTACATCGCCGTGTTCATCCCGGGTGGCCATGGCGTGCTCGCCGCCATTCCGTACAGCAAGGAGGTGAAGCGCGCGCTGCACTGGGCGCTCGACAACGACCGCCACATCATCACGCTGTGCCACGGGCCCGCGAGCCTGTTGTCCGCTGCCGTGGACGAAGATCCGCGGGACTACCCGTTCAAGGGCTACGAGATGTGCGTGTTCCCGGATGCGCTCGACACCGGCCCGAATCTCGAGATCGGCTACATGCCGGGCCCGCTGCCGTGGCTCGTCGCGCAAAGCCTGGATAAGCTCGGCGCGAAGGTGCTCAACAAGGACATGACCGGCCGCTGCCATCAGGACCGCAAGCTGATCACCGGCGACAGCCCGCTCGCATCGAACGGGATCGGCAAGCTCGCGGCCGCCGCGCTGCTGAAGGAAGTCGGCCACTGACACGGCCCGCGCCGCGCGTCGCGCCCCTTCACGTTGCAGACGGGCGTCCCGCCCGCGGTGCCGGCCGACCGCGGGCGCGGTCCGGCCCCGTCGAACCGGGCCATCGTCGTCACATCGTTCGCCAACACGCCGTCCCGCGCCACCGCCCGACCTCTGCTCGACAGCATTTCCCATGCGGTAGTATGGCGACTCGATGGAACCCCCGATGGACTCACACGAATGGCCCTGCCTGATCTCCCGCCCCCTTCCAGCGCCGGCCAGGACGCCCAGGCGCTCGTCCTCATCGCCGAAGACGAACCCGAGATCGCCGAGATCCTGACTGCCTATCTCGCGCGCGGCGGCCTGCGCACCGTGCACGCGGCCGACGGCCGCCGCGCACTGGAACTGCACCTGCAGCTCAAGCCCGACCTCGTGCTGCTCGACGTGCAGATGCCGCACGTCGACGGCTGGAAGGTGCTCGCCGAAATCCGTCATCGCGGCGACACACCCGTGATCATGCTGACCGCGCTCGACCAGGACATCGACAAGCTCACCGGCCTGCGCATCGGCGCCGACGACTACGTGGTGAAGCCGTTCAATCCCGCCGAAGTCGTCGCGCGTGCGCAGGCGGTGCTGCGCCGTTCGATGGCCGGCTCCCGCCAGGAAGAGCAGCGCGTGCTGCGGGTCGCGCCGTTCGAGATCGATCTCGAACGCCATGAAGCCACGCTCGAAGTGGGCAGCGAACGGCACACGCTCGTGCTGACGCTCACCGAGTTCAAGCTGCTCGCGCAACTCGCGCGCGCGCCGCGGCGCGTGTTCAGCCGCGCCGAGCTGATGGCCACCTGCCTGCCGGAAGGCGACGCGCTGGAGCGCACGGTGGACAGCCACGTCAGCAAGCTGCGCAAGAAGCTGGACGACCTCGGCGTGCAGGGCGTGCCCGTCAGCGTGCGCGGCGTCGGCTACAAGCTCTGGAGTTGACGTGAAGCTCGATGGCCTGAGCCGGCAGATCGCGCTGACGATGGCCGGGATGGTGTTCGGCGTGACGCTGCTGATGGTGCTGACCGCCATCCTCTTCTATTACGTCGCGTTCAACTACTGGCCCGCGCATTTCAACACGAAGAACTGGCTGCCGACCGCACCGGAATGGCTGTGGCTGATCGCGACCACGTCGGTCGGCCTCGCGCTGTCGGTCGCGGTCGCCGTCAATCTTGCGCGCCGCATCCTCGTGCCGCTCAATTCGGTCACGGACAGCATTCGCCGCGTCGCGCGCGGCGATCTCGACGCGCGTGCCGTGGCAGGCGACCGTTCGCTGCATGAAGCCGCACTGCTCGCCGACCACTTCAACGCGCTCGCCGACGAACTGCAGCGCGTGACCAACGAGCAGGCGATCTGGAATGCCGCGATCGCGCACGAGCTGCGCACGCCCGTCACGGTGCTGCGCGGGCGCCTGCAGGGGCTCGCCGAGGGCGTGTTCAAGCCCGACGAAGCACAGTTCCGCAGCCTGCTCACGCAGGTCGAAGGGCTGACGCGGCTGATCGAGGATCTGCGCGTGGTCAGCCTCGCGGATGGCGGCCACTTGAGCATCGAGATCCGCGACGCCGACCTTGCCGCCGACGTGCGCGCCGTGGTCGACGTGTTCGCCCATGCGCTGCAGGCCGCCGGCCAGCATCCGGTGCTCGATCTCGACACGCGGCGCATGCGCTGCGACCCGGTGCGGATTCGTCAGGCGCTGCTCGCGCTGCTGGAAAACGCACGCCGCCACGCGGTGCCCGGCACGATCCGGATCCAGACGCGGATCGAAGCAGGGATGTGCCGGCTGCGCGTCGAGGACGACGGCCCCGGCATCCCGGCCGATTTCGCGCCGCACGTGTTCAAGGCGTTTCGGCGCGTCGACGAGTCGCAGCCCGGCGGCAGCGGCCTCGGGCTCGCCGTCGTCGCGGCGATCGCCCATGCGCACCACGGCGAAGCCGTCTGCGTGCCGACCGGTGCGGGCGGCACGCGGTTCGAAGTGCAGTGGCCCGACAACCTCGTGCCGGCGCCGGGAAACGCGCGCTTTCCGGCTTGAGACGCCGGCTTCACGTCGCTTTTACGCCGCCTTCAACCATCACGCGCCCGGTTCGCGCCCGACCTGTTCGAGCGGCGGGTTGAACCCGAGCACCGTGTACTCCCACACGGACACGGTTCCTTTCCCCGCCGCGCCCTGCACGACGACCGCGCGCACCGCACCGGCCCGGTCGAATTGCAGGCGGGTGCCGAGGGTCGCGTTGCGCAGCGCCTCCAGTTCCTCGATCCGCGCGATCGCCAGCTTGCGCACCGCGCCGGACACGTACACCGGCAGGAACACCAGCGCGATGAAGATCGACACCGCGTCCTTCGACGCGGTATCCAGCACCGGCTGACCCGACATCACGAGCGACAGCGAGGTTGCCGCGACGAAGATCGCGAGCACGGTCGCGCCCACGCCGAGCGACGAGAACCGTTCGGACGCCTTCTTCATGCGCGCCTTCACGAGTGCACGCGTGGTCGCGGCGGGCACCAGCCACTCGCGCTGCGCGCCGTGGTACCCGGCGAAGCCGAGGAACAGCGTCGCGACGGCGCTGATGCCGATGGCGGTGTACAGCGCGTCGAACAGCATGCAGATGAATTCGAGCACGAACACGATCACCGGCGGCCACAGCAGCAGACGGAACGAATAGCCGTCGCGGCCGTGCCCGCGGATCCACCATTTCACCGGCGGCAGCTCCCAGAAGCGGCTCTCGCGGCGGAGTGAAAGTTCTTCGTCGTCGGTCAATTCTTCACCTGTGGTGTTCCATTGCGTCGGGTACGACCGATGCTGATGATGCCGCTGAAACGGGAATGAATACCTGGGGTTATCGATTGATCCCAAAGATTCATTAGACAGTGTCTCCGCCGCCGCGCGATGCTGGCCCGGCCAGTGAACGCGGCGTCATTGTCACGCCGCGCACGAGAATGGAGTGAGACACATGCCTAACGACCACCGTCAACGGCGCCACACGCTGTGGCTGCTGTGCGCGCTTTCTTTCATCCTCTACGTCGACCGCGTCAACCTCGCGACCGCAGCCGGCGCGATCAAGGCCGAACTCGGCCTGTCGAATACCGAACTCGGCGTCGCATTCTCCGCGTTCGCGTATTCGTATGCAATCTGCCAGATCGGCGGCGGCTGGATCGCCGACCGGTTCGGCGCCCGCATCACGCTGATCGGCTGCGGGCTGATCTGGGTCGTCTCCACCTTCACCACCGGGCTCGTGCACAGCCTCGGGCTGCTGTTCGCCGCGCGGCTGCTGCTCGGCATCGGCGAAGGCGCGACGCTGCCCGCCCAGGCCCGCGCGATCACCCACTGGTTCCCGCGCGAACGGCGCGGCGTCGTGCAGGGCTTCACGCATTCGTTCTCGCGGCTCGGCAACGCGGTCACGCCGCCGATCGTCGCCGCGCTGATGACCTGGCTGTCGTGGCGCGCGGCGTTCTTCGTGATCGGCGCGGTCACGCTGGTGTGGCTCGCGTGGTGGATCGTCGGCTTCCGCGAATATCCGCTCGGGGACGAAGCCGGCCACGATCGCCCGCGCGCGGCCCGCCCCGCGCCGCCTGCCGGCCCGACGCCGTGGGGGCCGCTGTTCCGCCGGATGGCGCCGACCATCTTCGTCTACTTCTGCTACGGCTGGACCGCGTGGCTGTTCTTCACGTGGCTGCCGACGTTCTTCCTGAACGGTCAGGGCCTGAACCTGAAGTCGACCGCGCTGTTCGCATCCGGCGTGTTCTTCGCGGGCGTGGTGGGCGACACGCTCGGCGGCTGGCTGTGCGACCGCATCTACCGGAAGACCGGCAACCTCGCGCTGTCGCGCCAGAGCGTGATCGTCGCGAGCTTCGTCGGCGCGCTCGTGTGCCTGCTGCCGCTCGCGGTCGTGCATTCGACGGCCGGTGTCGCGCTGTGCCTGTCGGGGTCGTTCCTGTGCCTCGAACTGACGATCGGGCCGATCTGGGCCGTGCCGAGCGACATCGCGCCGACCCACGCCGGCATCGCGAGCGGGATGATGAACGCGGGCTCCGCGATCTCGGGGATCCTGTCGCCGATCCTGTTCGGCTACCTCGTCGATCGCACCGGGAGCTGGACGGTGCCGTTCATCGGCTCGGTCGCGATGCTGCTGATCGGCATCGTCGCCGCGCTGCGGATTCGCCCGGATCGCTCGTTGGCGGAATCGATGTCGGTGCTCGTTGACGCGCCTGCGGCGCCGTCGGTGCACTGAGGGGGGGCGTCGCGGTTTCGCCTGCGTCGGCTGTCTCGCCGCGATGGTGGTGCATGACCGACTCGGCTTGCGCGGTTGGCTTGGTTGGCTTGGTTGGCTCGGTTAGCTCCGCTGATCCGGCTGGTTCGGCGGGTTCGGCTGGCTCGGCTGACTCGGTTGGCTCGGTTGGCTCGGTTGGCTCGGTTGGCTCGGTTGGCTCGGTTGGCTCGGTTGGCTCGGTTGGCTCGGTTGGCTCGGTTGGCTCGGCTGGCTCGGCTGGCTCGGCTGGCTCGGCTGGTTCGGCTGGTTCGGCTGGCTCGGCTGGCTCGGCTGGCTCGGCTGGCCGGGGTAGCGCGGCTGGCCAGGTTGACTCGGCCGGCTCGGCTGGTTCGGCCGGCTGGGCTGATTCGGCCACCGCGGCTGATTCGGCCACCTCGGCCGGCGCGGCTGGCTCGGCCGCCTCGGCTGGCAAACCGCCCCATCAAGCGCCGCCATCATCTCCAGCCCCTTCGCGGTGAAACAGCGCAAGAAACTGCTGCGCCGGGATGCTCAGCGGCCGGTCGCGCCGCACGAGGCTGCCGTACGACGGCAGCTTCTGTTCGAGCGTGTAGTCGATGATCGCGACGAGCCCGTGCTCCGCGTTGCGCTGCGCCACCGTCAGCGGAATCACGCCGAGCATCGTCGAACGGTCGACGAGGTTCATCGTGGTCAGGATCGACCCCGTTTCGACCAACCCGCGCGGCATCGGCTGATGACGCGCATTGAACTCGCGCTCGACGACCTCGCGCGCCGGGCTGCCGGCCGGCTGCAGGATCCACGTGTAATCGAGCAGCGCGTCGAACGCCACGGGCCCCGCGCCCGCGAGCGGATGGTCGCGGCCCGCGATGATCGCGAGCGCCTCGTCGTCCACCACGCGGAAATCGCAATCGGTCCCGACGTGGCGCCCGATCACCACTTCGAGCACGCCTTCGCGCAGCTGCGGCATCAACCGGTCGCTCGTATCCACCGCGATGTCGATCGCCAGCAGCGGGTAACGCGACTTCAACTGCACCAGCGCCTCGGTGAGCCGCCCCGGCGACGCCGCCATGATGCTGCCGATCGCCAGCCGCCCCGCGCTGCCGAGCTGCAGTTCGCCGAGCTCGCGGTTCAACGCCTCCACACTGCCGCGGATCCCGCGGAAATAGCCGAGCACGCGCTCGCCGGCCGGGTTCAGCACGAGCCCGCGCCCGACGCGATCGAACAGCCGCTGGCCGAGCGCGCTCTCCAGCTCGGCCAGCATCTTCGTCGCGGCCGGCTGCGTGAGGCCCATCTGGTCGGCCGCCGCGCGCAGCGTCGAGCATTCGTCCACGGCCAGCAGCAGCGCGATCTGCCGCATGCGCAGCCGGTTCAGCAGCTGCGGCGTCGAGTCTCGTCGGTCGATCGAGCCCATCTTTGATTACTCCAGGTTATCGATTCATCAAGAGTTTTCAATTTACCGACTCATTCCGTCTACCTAGCATGAACCCGATAGACAAACGGCCAAGCGCCGCCACCGGAGACACCGCATGAACACCCCCTCGCCCGCCGCCCTGCCCGTCGTCGCGCTGACGCTCGGCGACCCCGCCGGCATCGGCGCCGAACTGATCGCGAAACTGCTCGCCCGTCCCGACGCCACCGCCCGCGCAAATCTCGTGCTGATCGGCGATCGCTGGCTGTGGGAAACCGGCCAGCGCGTCGCGGGTGTGACGGTCGACGTCGAACCCGTCGCCTCGCTCGCCGCCGCGCGCGGCCGGCCCTCGACCGAACGCGCCGCGTTCGTCGCCGTCGACACGATCGATCCGGCCGACGTCACCGTCGGCCAGCCCGGCGCGGCCGGCGGCCGCTCGACGCTGACCGTCCTCGACCTGTGCCTCGACGCCGCACTCGCCGGCGACATCGACGCGATCTGCTTCGCGCCGCTGAACAAGTACGCGATGAAGCTCGGCGGGCTGAAGCACGAGGACGAGCTGCACCACTTCGCCGAAGCGCTCGGCGTGACCGGCTACTTCTGTGAATTCAACACGCTCGGCGAGCTGTGGACCGCCCGCATCTCGTCGCACATTCCGCTGAAGGATGCGCCGGGCTACCTGAGCATCGAGCGGATTGAACAGGCATCCGAACTGATCTACCGGTCGCTGCTCGCGAACGGCGTCGCCGCGCCGAAGGTGGCGATCGCCGCGTTCAACCCGCACGGCGGCGACGGCGGCAGCTGCGGCCGCGAGGAAGTCGACATCATCGAGCCGGCCGTGCGCCAGCTGCAGTCGCGCGACTGGCCAACCGACGCGCCGTTCCACGGCCCGTTCCCCGCCGACACGATCTTCCTGAAGGCGCAGGCCGGCGACTACCAGGCGATCGTCACGATGTACCACGACCAGGGGCAGATCGCGATCAAGCTGCTCGGCTTCTCGCGCGGCGTGACCGTGCAGGGAGGGCTGCCCGTGCCGATCACGACGCCCGCGCACGGCACCGCGTACGACATCGCGGGCCGCGGCACGGCCGACGTCGGCGCGACCTGGCAGGCGCTGCAGATCGCGTGCCGGATGGGCGCGGCGCGCCGCGCACAGCCCGTTTCCGCCTGACCCGACGGCCCCGCCGGCCGCCCGCTTTTCAACACGACAACATCACACCGAACTCCGGAGACACCCGATGAAGATCCGTTCCGTACGCGCCCGCGTCTTCCAGTGGAAAGGCAAGACCGTACCGCCCCAGGGCAACTTCTGCTCGAACGCGATGGACCTGCTGTACGCGCCGCAGGAAACGATGAGCACGTTCCGCTTCCATGCGTGGACGGTCGTCGAAGTCGAGACCGACGACGGCATCGTCGGCCTCGGCAACGTCGCGCTCGCGCCGCACGTCGCGAAGGTGATCATCGACCAGTACCTCGCGCCGCTCGTGATCGGCCAGGACCCTTGGGACTACGAATACCTGAACCAGCGGATGTATCGCGCGACCCACGCATGGGGCCGCAAGGGCATCGGCATGGCGGCGATCTCGGCGGTCGACATCGCGATCTGGGACATCCTCGGCAAGAGCGTCGGCAAGCCCGTGTTCAAGCTGCTCGGCGGCCGCACCAAGGAAAAGATTCCCTGCTACTACTCGAAGCTCTACCGCACCGACCTGAAGGAGATGCAGGACGAGGCGCAGCGCTACCTGAAGGAAGGCTTCCGCGCGTTCAAGATGCGCTTCGGCTACGGGCCCGCGCACGGGCAGCAGGGCGTGACCGAGAACCTGAAGTCGGTCGCGGCGATCCGCGAGGTGATCGGCTACGACAACGACCTGATGCTCGAGTGCTACATGGGCTGGAACCTCGAATACGCGAAGCGCATCCTGCCGAAGCTCGAGAAATACCAGCCGCGCTGGCTGGAGGAACCGGTGATCGCCGACGACATCGACGGCTACGCGGAGCTGAACCAGCTCACGCGCATCCCGATCTCCGGCGGCGAGCACGAGTTCTCGCTGTACGGCTTCAAGCAGCTGCTCGATCGCAAGGCCGTGTCGGTCGTCCAGTACGACACGAACCGCGTCGGCGGCATCACGATGGCGCACAAGATCAACGCGCTGTGCGAGGCGTACAGCGTGCCGGTGATTCCGCATGCGGGCCAGATGCACAACTATCACCTGACGATGAGCACGCTCGCGTCGCCGATGAGCGAGTACTTCCCGATGTTCGACGTCGAGGTCGGCAACGAGCTGTTCTATTACATCTTCGCCGGCGAGCCGGTGGCCGAGAACGGCTTCGTGCAACTGCGCGACGACGTGCCGGGCCTCGGCCTCACGCTGAAGACCGAATTCCTCGACCAGTTCGACATCGTCGAGTGAGGACCCCCATGAACGCACGCTACCAGGGCGTCTTTCCGGTGGTGCCGACGATCTTCGACGCGCACGGCGCGCTCGATCTCGACGGCCAGCGCCGCTGCCTCGAGTTCATGATCGATGCCGGCTCGCACGGCCTCTGCATCCACGCGAACTACTCCGAGCAGTTCGCGCTCGGCGACGACGAACGCGACCTGATCACGCGCGCCACACTCGAGCACGTCGCGGGCCGTGTGCCGGTGATCGTCACGACGTCGCACTTCAGCGCGCGGATCTGCGCGGAACGTAACCGGCACGCCCAGGCACTCGGCGCGGCGATGGTGATGGTGATGCCGCCGTATCACGGCGCGACGTTCCGCGTGCCGGAGGCACAGGTGCGCGCGTTCTTCCGCGAAGCCGCCGACGGCCTCGACATTCCGCTGATGATCCAGGATGCGCCCGCGAGCGGCGTCGCGCTGTCCGCGCCGTTCCTCGCGTCGCTCGCCCGCGAGATCGACGCGGTGTCGTACTTCAAGATCGAGACGGCCGGCGCCGCGTCGAAGCTGCGCGAGCTGATCGCGCTCGGCGGCGATGCGATCGAGGGGCCGTGGGACGGCGAGGAAGGCATCACGCTGCTCGCCGATCTCGATGCCGGCGCGACCGGCGCGATGACGGGCGGCGGCTATCCGGACGGGATTCGCCACATCACCGACGCGTATTTCGCCGGCCGTCGCGACGAAGCCGTCGCGCAGTACGCGCGCTGGCTGCCGCTGATCAACTACGAGAACCGTCAGTCGGGATTCCTGACCGCGAAGGCGCTGATGAGCGAAGGCGGCGTGATCGCGTGCGACAAACCGCGCGCACCGTGGCCCGAGCTGCCTCCCCCGGTGCGCGCCGGCTTGCTCGACGCGGCGCGGCGGCTCGATCCGCTCGTGCTGCGCTGGGGGCGCTAGGCGCGAGGCCCCCGGCATCGGTTCACCCGTGCAACGCCGCAGGGCGTTGCGCACCAGCGCGTCACGGCGTGACAGCGGTCCATCAGAAGACCGCCGCCGCCATCACCCAGATTGGAGACACCATGACCCTGTTGAACCCGGCCACCCCTGCCTACGAAGCCGGCGAAGCCATTCCGCGCCGCCGCTGGCTGCGCGTGATTCCGCCGCTGCTGCTCGCCTGCATCATTTCGTACATGGACCGCGTGAACATCGCGTTCGCGATGCCCGGCGGGATGAACGCCGATCTCGGCATGGACGCGACGATGGCCGGCCTCGCCGGCGGCATCTTCTTCTTCGGCTACCTGTTCCTGCAGATTCCCGGCGGCCGGCGCGCGGCGCTCGGCAGCGGCAAGACCTTCATCGCATGGTCGCTCGTGAGCTGGGCCGTGCTGTCGGTACTGACCGGGCTCGTCACGCATACCTGGCAACTGCTGACGCTGCGCTTCCTGCTCGGCGTGGCCGAGGGCGGGATGCTGCCCGTCGTGCTGACGATGGTCAGCCACTGGTTTCCCGACCGCGAACGCGGCCGCGCGAATGCGATGGTCATCATGTTCGTGCCGCTCGCCGGCATGATCACCGCGCCGCTGTCCGGCTTCATCCTCGCCGCGTACGACTGGCATCACCTGTTCTTCAGTGCGGGCGCGTTGTCGCTGCTGTGTCTCGTCGTGTGGCTGATGTTCGCCGACGACGGCCCGGAGACCGCGCGCTGGGTGTCGCCGCGCGAGAAGGCCTACATCCTCGACGCGCTGCGCGAAGAGCAGGAACGCAAGCGCGCGGCCGGCACGCCGGCGGCCGCGTCGTTCGGCGAGCTGCTGCGCAACCCGACGATCTGGCTGCTGATCGCCATCAACTTCTGCTATCAGGTCGGCATCTACGGCTATACGATGTGGTTGCCCACCCTGCTGAAAAACCTCACGCACACCGGGATGGGCAAGATCGGCCTGCTCGCGATGCTGCCGTATGTCGCGATGGTGATCGGCATGTTCGTCACGTCGTATTTGTCTGACCGAACCGGCAAGCGCCGCCTGTTCGTGCTGCTGCCGCTCGTCGGCTTCGCCGCGTGCCTGGCGCTGTCGGTGCTCACGCATGCGTCGATGGCCGTGTCGTTCGCGTTCCTGATCGGTTGCGGCTTCTTCCTGCAGGCGGCCGCCGGCGTGTTCTGGGCGATTCCGCCGAAGCTCTGCAGCGTCGAGACGGCTGGCAGCGCGCGCGGCCTGATCAACGCGCTCGGCAATCTCGGCGGCTTCTGCGGCCCGTATGCGGTCGGCGTGCTGACCCAGCACGTGAGCGCGGCGGCCGGCGTGTACAGCCTCGCGATCACGCTCGCGGTGGCCGGCCTGCTCGCGCTGACGCTGCCGAAACGCTGCGAGGACTGAGACCGGATACACGAATACGCAGGCTTGCTGACGAATTGACGGAGACCCCACCATGAACGACATCCTGTTGCTGGTGCAGAAATGCGCCCACACCTTCAGCTTCTACGACCTCGACACCAAGGCCGCGCTCAAGCACGTCGTGCTGCCGAACTTCCCGCACGAGTTCACCGTCGACGTGAACGAGCGCTTTGCGTACGTCGGCATCTTCGGGATCGAGACCGCGTGGTCGCGCGGCCATGACGGCGATCACCGGATCGCCGAGATCGATCTCGTCGAACGCACGCATACGCGCATGCTCGACCTGTGGCCGTACTACCGGCCACACGGGATGGCGAGCGACCGCGACGGCCGGCTATACGCGATGAGCGAGGCGCACGACATGCTGCTCGTGTTCGACGAGCCGACCCGACAGCCCGTGCCGAACATGGCCGTGCCGTCCGGCGGCGTGAAGACGCACCTCGTCACGCTCACGCGCGATGCGAGCCGTGCGTACGGCGTGCATCTGCTGTCGAATACGGTCACGCAATTCCATCCGCGCGACGCGACCGTCGCGCCGCGCGCTGTGATGCCCGGCCCGCGCCCCGAAGGCAATGCGCTGTCGAGCGACGAGCGCACGCTGTTCGTCGCGAATCGCGGCGACGATACGCTGGTCGAGATCGACACCGACACGATGACCTGCGGCCGCCGCGTGAAGACGCGCAGCGATCCGAACCGTATCTACCGCACGAGCGCGCCCGACGGCCGCGACCTGCTGCTGCTGACCAATTCGGGCGAGCAGTCGATCTCCGTGTTCGATGCGCGGCAGCTCGAGGAGATCGAACGCATCGCGCTGCCGGCGAACCCGACCGCGCTGTCGTTTCATCCGTCGCGGCGCGTCGCGTACGTGTCGTTCCAGGACGACTACGTGCGCGAGCTCGATCTCGATACGTGGCGTTTCGTCGGCGCATTGGCAACGCTGCGCGAGCCCGATGCGTCGTACGTGCTCGCGGGAGCGCGCTGACATGCACGACGCGTCACCGCCCGACGGCATGCCGGATGCGCTCGTCGATGCGCATCACCACCTGTGGCGGCTTGATGCCGGTACACACTATCCGTGGCTGCAGGAGGACTACGATCCGGCGCGCTTCATGTTCGGCGACTACGCGGCGCTGTGCCGCGATTTCGGGGTGGACGCGCTCCGGCACGCGGCGCGGGGCGCACCGATCGTCGCCAGTGTGCACGTCGAGGCCGAACGTGCGCGTGATGAGGCGCTGGCGGAAACGCGCTGGCTGCATGAAGTCGCGGCGTCGCATGGGCTGCCGTCGGCGGTCGTCGCGTGGGTCGACCTGCTCGCGGGTGATGCGGATGAGCGGCTTGCCGAGCAGGCCGCGTGGCCGCGCGTGCGCGGCGTGCGCTTCAAGCCGCGCACCGCGGCTGCGCCGGATGCGTCGGTCGACGGGCCGGGCACGCTGCGCGATCCGCGCTGGCCGGCTTCGCTGGCGCGCCTCGCCGCGCATGGGCTGTGCTGGGATCTGCGCGTACCGTTCTGGCATCTCGAGGAGGCGGCTGCGCTGCTGGCCGATACACCGGATGTCGACGTCGTGCTCGAACATGCGGGGCTGCCGTGGGATCGCTCGGACGCGGGCCTCGCGCGATGGCGACGCGGCATGGAGGCGCTTGCCGCCCTGCCACGCGTCACCGTGAAGATCTCCGAGCTCGGCCTGCGCGACGCGGTGTGGAACGAAGCAGACAACGCACGGATCATCCGCGACACGATCGCGATCTTCGGTGCGCAGCGCTGCCTGTTCGCCAGCAACTTTCCGGTGGCCGGGCTGCGTGTGTCGTACCCGGCGCTGCTGCGCACGTTCGCTCGTGCGATGACGCATCTCGATGATGCCGAGCGACGCGCGGTCTGGCATGACAACGCGCTGCGGGTGTACCGGATCGCGCTTGACGTGCCACACGGGCCGGCGCGCGGATAGCGCTGCTTTCCGCACTCCATCCCTCGAGCGTCAAATGACACTCATGCGTCGTCAGCTACGAAGCGGCAGAGTTACTTGCGGCTCAAGTGCCTGCAAGACAGTGTGGGTATTCAAAATGTCCTGATAAAGGTTTGCGTGCTTCGGCGCCCTCACCGTCACAACGAGAGCGTATCTAATGCGCTCTGCGCCTGAAGCCACGCCACCGGCATCGCGTGCGTTGTAGTGCACGTCAAAAACCGACTCCTTCAGGCTAGCCCCTCGGAACGAATGTTCCGCATGCAAGACCGTTTCCCATTTATGAAGATCTGCGCGTAGCTCCGCTTCCGTGCGCCACTCGTTGGCTGGGAAGAAGCTTTGCGGAGTCGCGTGCTGCGCTCCCGGCTTACGCTTATCCACGTGTGGGCGAAAAGTGATGCCCAACCCAGCTTTTGTGTAAGCGCTCGAATCCTGAGGGTCAACAGGGCTGGCATAACAAAACGTGGCGCTAAGGGTAACTTTCCCTTCTAAAGGTGCCAATGGCAGAGGCACTGGTGCGCGTAGAAATTTGCCAGGACGCAATTCACCTTGATAGATAATGCGCGCGACACCATCACCACAAGTAATCAGCGTATTCAGATCGATGGGTACCATGCCCCACCCTACTGAGTCGACCGACTCCCCTTCTTGTGTTTCGCACCCGTGGATCATCAACGCCTTGATGGTCAGTGGGGCGATTGCGCTACCAAGAATCGCGCTAATACCGACGGCAGTGCGTAGTGCAAAGGGTGCGGCAAAACTCGTCCCCAGAGTTGCAACCAAATCCCGCCTGTTGCCCGGCGCAACAACGTGGAAGTATTCATGCGGTGAACCACCGAATGCGACCAAATCCGGCTTTCTTCGTCCAGGGCTTCGGCCCGGCCCTACAGCACTGTAGCTGGATTTACTCCAATTGCTACTGGTTCGATTAACTGCACCTACCGACAAGGCATTGACGCTATCTGCAGGTACTTGTATGCGATTCAGTCCGGCTTCGGCATCGTTCTCTCCGTTATTACCGATTGCGACGCTCATTAACGTTTCGCCGTCACTGAGAATGTCATCAATGACCGCAGTCCAAGCGTGAACGTCATTGTCCTCAACACAGAGGTCAGGGCCGAGGCTGAGGTTCACAAACTGGTATGACCGCGAGAGCAACACCGTCTCGACATGCCCGAGTGTTCGGTACAGCTCGTATGGATCTTCTTCATCCGATTTTGCGTCGAGAACCCGATGATGATCGACCGTCGCATAGGGGCGATGAGCTTGGCTACCAGGCTCAATGGGACCAAAGAGAAGCGCCGATGTAACGCCAAGTCCGTGCGCCAAGTAGGGATCGACATCATCTGCATCCTCATCCGAGAGGAAGTAGCGTCGCACGTAGTCGCCGAGAACGTGGGCATCGGGCAGACCACCATCCAGCACTGCCACTCGTGGTTCTCTGGACAAGGGCTCGCCGGCAGGAAGGTCAAACGACACGGCAACTGGAGTACTTCGCGTTAGCGGCCTCGCCGCACGCAGGCGAGGCATCTCGCGAATAACTCGCATTAGCGTAAAAAGTGCAAGTCGCTCCAAGTGTTCCTGAGGCCCTTCGACAGGCAAGAACAGTAGCTGCCCCGCTTGGAAATCGAACGCAGGATTAACGACAAAACCACATGTCTGTGCGTACTTTGCGAAAATGGCGCGCAGTTGGCCCGGATCTTCGCCGGCTGGAACATGCAGGCCCACTTCAAAAACGTGCACCCCACTAGTCGAACCGAGACGGATACGGTCCACCGGACTCATAGGAGCGATGCTCTCGATCTGAGAAAATTCCATCCCTTCGCGCGTTCCCGGTTCAAGCGTTCGTGCGTAAGCGTCAAGATTTCGTAGAATTGAGCGCCTCCCAGCAACAAAGAGCTGAGTGGTATCGGATTCTGATGGAGCTTTCGTAGAAGCCTTCTTTCTCGGTCGAACACGTTGAGTACGACTACCCAAATGCTGTAGACCAGCCGCTTGAAGCAGATGCCTCGGAAAGTACGACTTCGCAAGGTACGCGGGATGGAGGGTGACCATAGCTACTGCGAGATCATCGGGACAGGCCGCGTCCGGGAGTCTCGCAAAAGACTGGTTTGCAGAGTCAATCTGCGGCAAAAGCGCCCGCCTCGCCTCCGCCAAAGTATACGGATGCGCCTTCTCGCCAGGTTTTTTCTTTGGGGCGTCAATTGAGTAGGTTAATAGTTCGCCTTTGCCGATCAGATATCTTGCAACCATTACTTAAGCCCTCGTCCTTGCCGTCTAGATGGCCCGGCATGTTTGCGAATCGTGTCTCGAGCCACCCCGGTCAATTTACTGATCTCTTGGTATGAGTGTTGGCCGTCCTTGGCCATCTGGATAGCCAATTCCAGTCGCTGCGCTTTAGGTTGGACCTCAATGTTGGTACCAACGATTTGCGCCACGAGGACTTCCGTCGGCGTGTGGTGTAACGCATGCCCACGCCGAAGCGATATGACAGCGCGCTCGACGTCCGATAGTGATTTGCCCTGCAGACCAGACGCCAACGTATTCACCCACGGCGCAAGCACCTCACTATCTTGGCCAAGGAAGCGGCGTACTGCTGCGGCCGTCGCATTCGCATCAGGAGCCGAGAACTCTAACACCGCGTCAAACCGCCGCCATAAGGCTGGGTCGACTAGCTCAGGATGGTTCGTCGCTGCCAGCAGCAGGCCTGTATCCGGCCATTGATCTACCTCCTGAAGGATCACGGTAACAAGACGCTTCAATTCCCCTATATCGGATTCATCGCTACGCCGCTTTGCGATCGCGTCAATTTCATCCAACAGCAGAATCGCGGAATTCGCCTTCGCATAGTCGAGCGCCGCCCTAAGGTTGTTGCCGGTTTTTCCCAATAGGCTGCTCATCACTGCCGTCAAATCCAGCACCCATAGGGGCTTCCCTAGCTGACTAGCGATCCATCGCGCCGAAAGCGTTTTACCTAAACCCGGCTTGCCAACCAATATGGCCGAACGCGTCGGCGCAATTCCTCGGGCGAGCAGCTTCTCGCGCTCTTGTCGCTCCAGAACAATGGCTTCGATCTGACGTTTGAGCGGCTCTGAAAGCAGCGGGACGTCAAGCCCCTCGCGATCATCAAACTCCTTTATCAGCGCAAGACGGGAGTCCCGATCGATAGGCAGTGGAGCATCAAGTTGCGACGTGTCGCGGCGCAACACCGAGCTGCCCGAGCTACGCGTTTGCGTCGCCTTGAGGCTCTGGTCAAGCATTGCAGCCAAATCAGGGTTGCGCTGCCGATATTTCCGCACCAGCCGAGCCAATAGTAGCCGCACATCCTCGTAGGATTGCGCAGCCGCGAGCCTCGCCAAAGTAGCGAAATCCCTTTCAATATCGTCAATTTCGTCTTTCATGCCACATTCACCTGATTCATCCCGCCAACGGATGGGGTATCCCCACATTTTTCAACTGACGAAGTTTATGACGAAAGTGAAGAATTCGGAAGACAGAGCCTGCTTTTGTTGCCTGAGGAGTCCAGCATGATGCACGCAAACTGTATATATATACAGCACTTTGTGTGGATCGAGAAGTCGACCGAAGTACCTAGGCCGACGTGCGATATATGAAGCTATACGGCCCCGCCGGCCCACGGCCCGCCGCCCCCCACCACCACATTTTGTGCATCGCACGACCAACCCTGAGCAAAAAGTATCGGTTGGCGTTTTCTTTTGATGTGGTGCCCGCATCGCCCCCGTCACACCATTGTTCCTGCCGTCATCGACGGCATTCGAACAAGCAGAATCAAGGAGACACGGGTGAACAAGATGCGAATCGTCGCAGCCGGCCTGCTGCTCGGCGCCTGTCTGCCGGGCGTCGCGGCCGCGCAGGTCTGCAAGGTGCCGACCCTTCGGGTGCTCGCGCAGAAGAGCCTCGGCCTGTCGGTGATGGAGAAATCGCTGGCCGACTACGAGAAGAAGAGCGGCACCAAGGTCGAGATCAGCTATTTCGGCGAAAACGACCGCCGCGCGAAATCGCGGCTCGACGCGTCGACCGGCGCGGGTTCCTACCAGATCTACTACGTCGACGAGGCGAACGTCGCCGAATTCGCGTCGGCCAACTGGATCGTGCCGCTCCTCAAGTACTACCCGAAGGAATACGACTACGACGACTTCCTGCCCGGCCGCCGCGCGGTCGCGAGCTACAACGGCGTCGCGTACTTCGCGCCGCTGATCGGCGGCGGCGACTTCCTGTTCTACCGCCGCGACCTGCTCGACGCCGCGCACATCCCGGTGCCGAAGACGCTCGACCAGCTCGTCGCCGCGATCAAGAAGCTCAACGCGCCGCCGAAGCTGTACGGCTGGGTCGCGCGCGGCCAGCGCGGCTCGGGGATGAACGTGTGGCGCTGGTCGCCGTTCATGCTCGGCATGGGCGGCGCGTGGACCGACAAGGGCGGCCAGCCCGCGTTCAACTCGCCGTCCGCCGTGAAGGCCACGCAGCTCTACGGCGACCTGTTCAAGTACGCGCCGCCGGGTGCGGCGACCTACGACTGGAGCAACGCGCTCGAAGCGTTCCGCTCGGGCAAGGTCGCGTTCATGATCGAGTCGACGCCGTTCGCGGACTGGATGGAGGATGCGAGCAAGTCGAGCGTGGCCGGCAAGGTCGGCTACACGCGTCCGCCCGCGCCGCTGCCGTCGGCCGCCTACGGCCACGGCTTCGCGATCTCGGCGGTCGGCGCGAAGGACGACTGCACGCGGATGGCCGCTGGCCGCTTCATCGCGTGGGCGACCAGCAAGGACCAGGAGCAGGCGCGGCTGCGCAACGGCGTGTTCAGCGACTACAACCGGTCGAGCACGATCGCGAGCCCGTACTTCAAGCAACACGTCGCGCCGCAGATCCAGGCCGGGCTGAACGACACCAACCCGGTCACGCAGGTGACGATCTGGCGCACGCCGCAGTGGCCGGATATCGGCGACAACCTCGGCATCGCGCTCGAGCAGGTGTTCACCGGCACGCAGACGGACGTGCGCGGCACGCTCGACGACGCAGACCAGTACGCGAAGGACGCGCTCGAACATGGCGCTCGCAAATGACGGCGCCGACGGACGCGCGCTCGGCGTCCGTCCGGCCCCTGCCCCGCCTTCCGCACCGTCCGCCCGGCACGGCCGCGCACGCCGCGACCGCACGAGCCTGCCGTGGGTGTTCCTCGCGCCGACGCTCGCGCTGCTCGCGGTCCTGAGCCTCGTCCCGACGGTCGCCGCGATCAATCTCGCGCTGCGCAACCGCGTGCTGCGCTATCCGGACAGCGAATACGTCGGCCTGCGCAACTTCATCCGGCTCGCCTCCGACCGGCGCTTCCTGAACGCGATCGAAGTGTCGGTGCTGTGGGAAGTCGTCACGGTGGCCGGCGCGGTGCTGGTCGGGATCGCGCTGGCCGTGTTCCTGTTCGAGCGCGTGCACGGCCGCTGGCGCCGCCTCGCGTCGCTGGTGCTGATCATGCCGGTGCTGCTGCCGCGCGTGTCGGCCGCGTTCATCTGGAAGTTCATGTACGCGCCGCTCACCGGCATCCTGAGCTGGCTGCTCGGCACGATCGGGATCGAGAACACCGCGTTCCTCGCCGATCCGCATCTCGCGCTGTACGCGGTCGCGCTGGTCGACGTGTGGCAATGGGGGCTGTTCTTCGCGGTCGTGATCCTGAAGCTGCTGGAGACGCTGCCGCCCGAACCGCTCGAAGCCGCGCGGCTCGACTACGCGACGACATGGCAAGTGCATGCATACATCACGTTGCCGATGCTGAAGGCGCCGCTCGTGAGCCTCGTGTTCATCAAGATGGTCGAATCGCTGCGCTCGTTCGACCTGATCTACGTGATGACCAAGGGCGGCCCCGGCATCGCGACCGAAACGCTCGACCTGTACGCGTACCAGCAGGGCATCGGCCTCGCCGGCAAGGTGTCCTATGCGTCGGGCATGGCCGTGCTGATGATGGTCGCGACCACGCTCGTCTTCACGCTCATCTGGAAGAGGGTCAACAAATGGGACGACTGATGGCCCGCCGCGGCACCGCCGCGACCGTTTCGACCGCAACGACTGTCGCGATCGCCGGCGCGATCCTGCTCGTCGCCGCGTTCCCGCTGTTCTGGGCCGTGCTCAATTCGCTCAAGCACCTGCTCGACATCGTCACGCCCGTGCCGCGCTTCATCTTCACGCCGACGCTCGCGAACTACGAGCAGGTGCTGTCGAGCCCCGAGGTGCTGATCGGCCTCGGCAACAGCATCGCGATCGTCGGCGCGGCCGTGCTGATCGGCGCGGTGCTCGGCGTGCCGGCCGCGTATGCAATCGCGCGTTACCCGATACGCGGCAAGCGCGACATCCAGTTCTTCCTGCTGTCGCTGCGCTTCCTGCCGCCCGTCGCGGTCGCGCTGCCGCTGATCGCGATCTGGGTCGATCTCGGGCTGTACGACACGAAGCTGTCGATGATCGTCACGTACCTGCTCGTCACGCTGTCGACCATCACGTGGCTGTCGATCCCCGTGTTCCGCCGGCTGCCGCGCGAGATCGAGGAAGCCGCCGCGCTCGACGGCTACGGCCCGTACGCGGTGTTCTGGCACATCGCGCTGCCGGTGTGCGCGAGCACGCTGCTCGGCGGCATCGTGTTCAGCTTCGTGCTGGTGTGGAACGAACTGATGATCGCGCTCGCGCTGACGTCGTCGCGCAGCGCGACGCTGCCGGTGGTCGCGTCCGCGTTCACGTCGCTCGGCCAGGAGGTGCCGTGGGGCGTGATCAACGCGTCGACGGTGCTGCTCGCGCTGCCGCCGCTCGTGTTCGTCGGCATGCTGAGCCGCCTGCTCAATTCGATCGTCAAGGGAAAATAAGGAGGATGTGTTGAAAGCACTCGTACTCGAACGCACGCGCGAGCTCGCGCTGCGCGACATCGACCTGCCGCAGGCGGTCGGCCCTGGCGACGTCCGGATCAAGGTGCATACGGTCGGCGTGTGCGGCAGCGACGTGCATTACTACGTGCACGGCGGCATCGGCCCGTTTCGCGTCGACGCGCCGATGGTGCTCGGCCACGAGGCGTCCGGCACCGTCGTCGAGACCGGCGCCGGCGTCACGCACCTGCGCGTCGGCGACCGCGTGTGCATGGAGCCCGGCGTGCCGCGCCTCGATTCGCCCGCGACGCTGCGCGGGCTCTACAACCTCGATCCCGACGTGCGCTTCTGGGCGACGCCGCCCATCCACGGCTGCCTGACGCCGTACGTCGTGCATCCGGCCGCGTTCACGTACCGGCTGCCCGACAACGTCTCGTTCGCCGAAGGCGCGATCGTCGAGCCGCTGTCGATCGGCCTGCAGGCCGCGAAGAAGGCGGCGATGAAGCCGGGCGACCTCGCGGTCGTGATCGGCGCCGGCACGATCGGCGCGATGACGGCGCTTGCCGCGCTCGCCGGCGGCGCCGCGCGCGTGATCCTCGCCGACGTCGTGCCCGACAAGCTCGCGCTGTTCGCCGGCAACCGCGCCGTCACGACCGTCGACGTGCGCACGCAGTCGCTCGCCGACGTGGTATCCGAAGCAACGGACGGCTGGGGCGCGGACGTCGTGTTCGAGGCCAGCGGCAGCGCGAACGCGTATGCGGGCCTCGTCGACCTGATGTGCCCGGGCGGCTGCGCGGTGCTGATCGGGATGCCGGTCGCCCCGGTGCCGCTCGACGTGGTCGCGCTGCAGGCGAAGGAAGGCCGCATCGAATCGGTGTTCCGCTACGCGAACATCTTTCCGCGCGCGCTCGCGCTGATCGCGTCCGGCGCGATCGACGTGAAGCCGTTCATCTCGCGCACGTTCCCGTTTTCCGAAGGCGTGCGCGCGTTCGAGGAAGCGGCGAGCGGCCACCCGCGCGACGTCAAGATTCAGATCGAAATGGATTGAGCCATGGCCCAGATCACCTGCAAAGGTTTGTCGAAGCATTACGACGGCGGCCCCGCCGTGCTGCACCCGCTCGACCTCGAGATCGCCGACGGCGAATTCATCGTGCTGCTCGGCCCGTCCGGCTGCGGCAAGTCGACGATGCTGCGGATGATCGCGGGCCTCGAGGCGATCACCGGCGGCGAGCTCGTGATCGGCGACGCGGTCGTCAACGACCTGCCGTCGCGCGAACGCAATGTCGCGATGGTGTTCCAGAACTACGCGCTGTACCCGCACATGACGGTGTACGACAACATCGCGTTCGGCCTGCGGCGCCTGAAAGTGCCGGCCGACGAGATCGACCGCCGCGTGCGCGACGTCGCGCGCATCCTGAGCCTCGACACGCTGCTCGACCGCCGCCCGCGCGCGATGTCGGGCGGCCAGCAGCAGCGTGCGGCGATCGCGCGCGCGATGATCAAGACGCCGGCCGTGTTCCTGTTCGACGAGCCGTTGTCGAACCTCGACGCGAAGCTGCGCACGCAGTTGCGCGGCGACATCAAGCGGCTGCATCGGCGGCTGAAGACGACCACGCTGTACGTCACGCACGACCAGCTCGAGGCGATGACACTGGCCGATCGCGTCGTGCTGATGCGCGGCGGCCACATCGAGCAGATCGGCACGCCGGCCGAGCTGTACGGGCAGCCGCACACGGTGTTCGCCGCCGGCTTCGTCGGCACCCCGGCGATGAACTTCGCGGCGGGCACGATCGAGCGCCTCGGCGCGAACGTGCTGCTCGACTGCAACGGCGCGCGCTGGCCGCTCGCGTCGCCGCGCTTCGCCCGGCTGCACGACGGCCAGCAGGTGAAGGCCGCGATCCGCCCGAACCACCTGCGGCTCGTCACCGAACCGGATCCGACCCCGGGCACGCTCGCGCTGACCGGCACGGTCGAGCTCGTCGAGCTGCTCGGCGCCGAGGCGCTCGTCACGCTGGACTGGCACGGCCAGCCGTGCGCGGCCCTCGTGCCGGCCCCGATGGCCCCGGCGCCGGGGGCCGTGGTAGCGTTCCGCTTCGACGAAGAAGCCCTGCATCTGTTCGACGCCGGCACCGAGCGCAACGTCACGCTGCCGGACGCGAACCCGATCGCGCACGCAGCGCCGCCGGCGGCCGCGACGCGCACCACGCCGCCCGCCGCGACGGGCTGGTCGATGTCCCGTTCGTAGCACGCCGGCACGCCCCCGACGGAGCACACGATGAACCCGGATCTCGAGATCGTTCCCACCCACCGCGACGAATCGTTCCGCGCGTGGGTCCACGACTATCCGCACTCGGTCGCGAAGTGGCACTTTCATCCCGAGTACGAGATTCATCTGATCCAGTCGTCGCACGGCAAGATGTTCGTCGGCGATCACATCGGCGATTTCGGCCCGGGCAACCTGATCGTCACCGGGCCGAACCTGCCGCACAACTGGGTCAGCGAACTCCCCGACGGCGAACGCGTGCCGTCGCGCGACGTCGTGCTGCAGTTCTCGCGCGACGCGATCGAGAAGATGGTCGGCGCGTTCAGCGAGCTGCAGCCGGTGATCGACCTGATCGACGACGCGGCGCGCGGCGTGCAGTTTCCCGACCGCGTCGGCCGCGACGTCGCGCCGCTGATGCTCGAACTCGCGAATGCGCACGGCTGCCGGCGCGTCGAGATCCTGATGTCGCTGTTCGACCGGCTGTCGTCGTGCCGCGAACGGCGCGTGCTCGCCGGCCCCGGCTACCGCAGCGACGCGCAGCACTACATGTCGTCGACCATCAACCAGGTGCTGTCGTACCTGCAACAGAACCTGCCCGGCATGCTGCGCGAGACCGACGTCGCCGCGTTCGCCGGGATGAGCGTCAGCACCTTCACGCGGTTTTTCCGCCGCCATACCGGCTCGTCGTTCGTGCGCTACCTGAACCGGCTGCGCATCAACGAGGCCTGCGAGCTGCTGATGTTTTCCGACCTGACGGTGACCGACATCTGCTACCGGGTTGGCTTCAACAACCTGTCGAATTTCAACCGTCAGTTTCTCGCGATGAAGCAGGTGCCGCCGTCGAGGTTCCGCGCGCTGCACCGGCTCAACGAACCGCACGGCCGCGACGACGCGCCGCCCCCGCGACGCACGCCGCCGCGCGCCCCAGACAGGATGCTTCACACGTGACATTTCTCGGCATCGATCTCGGCACGTCCGAGGTCAAGGTACTCCTCACCGATTCCCGTTCGGCCCCGCTCGCGACCGGCTCGGCCGCGCTGTCGATCAGCCGCCCGCATCCGCACTGGTCGGAACAGAGCCCGCAGGCGTGGTGGCACGCGATGCTCGATGCGATCGCGGCGGTGCGCGCCGCACACCCGGCCGGCTTCGCCGCGCTGCGCGGCATCGCGCTCTCGGGGCAGATGCACGGCGCGACGCTGATCGATCGCGCGGACCAGGTGCTGCGCCCCGCGATCCTGTGGAACGACACGCGCGCCGGCACCGAGTGCGTCGAACTCGAGGCGCTGGTGCCGGAATCGCGCGCGATCACCGGCAACATGGCGATGCCCGGCTTGACCGCGCCGAAGCTGCTGTGGCTCGCGAAATACGAGCCCACCGTGTTCCGCGCGGTGCACAAGGTGCTGCTGCCGAAGGACTACCTGATCTGGCGCCTGTCCGGCGAATTCGTGTCCGACATGTCGGATGCATCAGGCACGCTGTGGCTCGACTGCGCGCGCCGCGACTGGTCCGACCGGATGCTCGCCGCGACCGAGCTGACGCGCGCGCAGATGCCGCGCCTCGTCGAAGGCAACGCGCCCGCCGCGCAGCTGCGCGACACGCTGCGGCGCGAATGGGGCATCGCGGGGCCCGTGACGATCGCCGGCGGTGCCGGCGACAACGCGGCCTCCGCGATCGGCATGGGCGTGACGGGCGCCGGCAGCGGCTTCCTGTCGCTCGGCACGTCGGGCGTGCTGTTCGCCGGCAACGACCGCTTCGCGCCGAACCCGGATGCGGCCGTGCACGCGTTCTGCCACTGCGTCGAAGGGCGCTGGCACCAGATGAGCGTGATCCTGTCGGCCGCCGCGAGCCTCGACTGGCTCGCGCGCGCGCACGGCACCACCGCCGGCGTGCTCGCCGCGCGCGCCGAACGTGCAGAGCCGGCGCGTGCGCCGCTGTTCCTGCCGTATCTCGGTGGCGAACGTACGCCGCACAACGACGCACATGCACGCGGCGTGTTCTTCGGGCTGTCCAACGAACACGATGCGTACGATCTCGCGTATGCGGTGATGGAAGGCGTCGCGTTCGCGATGGCCGACGGCTACGACGCGCTGCGTGCGGCCGGCACGACGCTCGACGCGGTGTCGTTCATCGGCGGCGGCTCGAAGAGCGCGTTCTGGGCGCGGCTGTGCGCGAATGCGACCGGGCTCACGATGCAACGCCACGCGGACGGCGCGGTCGGTGCGGCACTCGGCGCGGCGCGGCTGGCGCGCCTGGCCGCGACCGATGACACGCTCGCGGAAGTCTGCGTCGCACCGCCCGTCACGGAGACGGTCGCGCCCGATGCCGCCATGGTCGATCTGCTGGCGGGGCGGCTGGCGCGGTATCGGCGGCTGTATCACGCGCTGCGCGAGGAGTTCGCGGCGGCCGACTGACTGACGCGCGGCGCGGCCGGCGTCTTCGTCGAGTCACACGCGAACGCGCTTGACCCGGCCCTTGGGATCGCCTTTATGCTGGGCGCAACGAATCGACGACCCGAAGGTGACCCATGAGCGATGTCACGCGCGGCCTGAGCGCATCGGAAGCCGCGGTGCGGCTCGGCGTATCGGCCAAGGCGCTGCGGCTGTACGAGCGGCAAGGACTGGTCACGCCCGGGCGAACGGCAGCCGGATACCGCGCCTATGGCGCGGACGATCTGGCGCGTGCGGCCGAAGTCGCGGCGCTTCGCGCGCTCGGCTTGAGCCTGGCGCAGGTCGCGAACGTGCTGGGCGGCGACGCCCGCAGCCTGAGCGAGGCCCTGGCGACGCATGAGGCGGCGCTCGGGCGCGACATTCAGGATCTGGTCGGCAAGGTCGACAGGGTTCGCGCGATCCGCGCCGATCTTGCCCGCGGCCGCATGCCAGACGACGGCGAACTGACGCGCCTGCTCGCTCCGGCGGCCGCGGGCGTTGCGTTCAACCTCCCTTGGCCGTGGGACGGTGAATGGTTCGAATTTCGCGATATCCGTCCGTTGAACTACATCATCGGTTCGCTGGGCAGCGGCAAGACCCGTCTCGCGCATCGGCTCGCCGACGCGTTGCCCGGCGCGGCGTTCATCGGGCTGGACCGGCTGGAAGACGGCGGCGCGGCTGCCTTCGCCGCGTTGCGGGCCGATCCGGCGCTGAAGGCGCGGGTCGAACGCACGGCGGCATGGCTCGCGGATGAAGGCGCCACGGCGTCTGCGGCGCTGACCGTGCTGCTCGCCGGACTCGAGGCGGACGGCGCGGGTGCTTTGGTCGTGGACATGATCGAACAGGATCTCGACCAGCCGACGCAGGCGGCGCTGATTGCGTGCCTTCGGCAGCGTGCCAGAGCCGGGGGCTTGCGGCCGCTGTTCATGCTGACCCGCTCGTCGGCGATCCTGGACCTGTCGGCCGTCGGCCCCGACGAAGCGATCATTCTGTGTCCCGCGAACCATAGCCCGCCGGCCCGCGTCGCACCGTACCCCGGCGCACCGGGCTATGAAGCGGTGGCCACGTGTCTTGCGTCGCCGGCCACCCGTGCGCGGATCGCACGGCGGCCGGAGGTCGGGTAGCGGCATCGCTGCGGATTGACATCACGGTCGACGGTGGCCGGGCCTATCCGGGCTGCCGGTGCCGTAGGGCGCCAAATTAATGGCATTTCGTCGCACCCGATTGACCGTAGCCTACCCGGAGCGGACGATCAGTGGTCGGTTATGCCACTGTCTCTAACACGAGCTGAAATGACGCTCAAGGTAACCGTAGCGGCACTGATCGAACGAATCAAGACCCTGTCTGCACCGGACCTATACAGTTAGCACGTCGATGATTGCGATGGGAATCGCATTCATCGGAGCGACGATATCCACGGACACTGCTTCATGCGCGGCAATAGGCCGGTCTGATGCCGCGCAGCCCGTTGGCATCTGGAGGATGATGGAAAAACTTCCACAGGCATCGATTGGCCATCCCAGTCGACTGCCTCACCGTCAAGCTAACGGGTCGGCAACGCCGATCACGCGGGTTCCTAAACCTCTACGGCAGAACGAAATAAGGAAACGGCCGCAGGTCGCGTGCAACTCTTTTTGACTACAAAACCGGCACCGTAACCGGCATGAAATCAGGTCCATTAGGGTCGATTCTGTCGCATAAGCTTCTTGATTTATAAAGAAAAATTAAGGTCTCTGATCCGGCATATGATCCGGTACAATACGCTGATGGATACGACAAGCATGGGGCCGATGGTTCCGGAGGAAAGTTCATCCCGAATTCTCGAGGATGACATGTTGGCGCTCGTTGCAGAAGCGAACCAATTGGCCGGCCGAATTCATCCTATCTTGCTGGATTCGATTGGTGACCTTGTTCGCTCGATGAACTGCTACTACTCCAATTTGATCGAAGGTCACGACACTCATCCACGCGACATCGACCGAGCACTTGCCAACGACTTTTCGACTGAACCCAAAAAGCGTGACCTGCAGAAAGAAGCTGTGGCGCATATCCACGTTCAGCGGTTGATCGATACAGGGCGGGATCCCGATGCTTGGCCAGCGTCCGCGGCATACGCGTCGTGGCTGCATGAAGAGTTTTGCTCGCGGCTACCACCGGAGATGTTGTTTGTCGCCGACGAGAAGACTGGCGCGAGGCTTGAGATTGTTCCCGGCGAATGGCGCAAGCGAGACGTGCAGGTCGGCCGGCACATTCCGCCACCGCATGAAGACCTGCCAAGCTTCATGTCGCGTTTCGACACGGCCTATGGGTCGCCGCCGCTCACCAAGCTCCGGCAACTTCAAACCGTCGGTGCCGTCCATCATCGGCTGCTTTGGATCCACCCCTTCCTCGATGGGAACGGCCGTGTCGCGCGGCTGATGTCGCATGCCTTATTCAAACGCCTCGGGGTCGGAACCAGTCTCTGGTCGGTCGCACGAGGCTTGGCACGTGATGAGGCCCGCTATAAAGCGTTGCTCGCGCGGGCTGACATGCCGCGCGAAGGCGACCTCGATGGGCGTGGCAACCTGACTCAGCGCGGGCTGACCGAGTTCTGCAAATTTTTCCTCGAGCGCTCAGTCGATCAGGTCCGTTTCATGAGTGGGCTGCTCGAACCAGCGAAGCTTCTAACGCGCATGGAAATTCACATCGAGGAGGAGGTGCGAGCGAAGCGGCTCCAACGTGGCAGCTTTGCGGTATTGCGCGAAGCCGTGATGAGTGGCGAGGTCGAACGCTCGAAGATCCCTGCGCTCACCGGCTACGAAGAGCGGGGAGCGCGCAACGTCACAGCGGGGCTGGTCGACAGGGGGATGCTGACCGCAACGACCCACCGCGCGCCCCTGCGTCTGGCTTTTCCTGTCGACGTGGCCGAGCGCTGGTTCCCCAATCTCTACCCTGCCAATGCGGGATCTCGAACATGACTGAGAAGATCGTCGAGCTGATTCGGCGGTTTTCGCCGATGTCGCCTCACTCGAAGGAATGGGATGTCCTCATGCCCGGCCCGGGCCGACCCCAGCGGTGGCATGAAATCGAGGACGAGTTCCGCGTCCTGATAATTGCCGCCCCAGGAGCCGGCAAGACATTCGAAGCCCTGACACGCGCGCGTCGAATCAAGGAGCGAGGCCGTCACGCTTTCTTCATCCGGATCGAGAAGATTGACTCGACTTTCGTAGAGTCATTCGAGGTTGGCACGGCGACCGAGTTCGCCACTTGGTTCGCCTCAACGGACGAAGCTTGGTTTTTCCTCGACTCGGTCGACGAAGCACAATTGGAAACGCCTCGCGCGCTGGAGGATGCGATTCGCATCTTCGGCGCCAAGATCTACCCAGCGCTGGATCGCGCGCGTATCTTCATCACCAGCCGCGAGGATGCTTGGCGAGCGCTGCCCGACCAGACGCTGATCGAGCAGCACCTGCCCTATGGCGAGCCAGCATACGACGGGGAAGCTGACAAGACGAGCCGCGAAAGCGACCTCACGCTCAAGCTATACCGGCTCACAGGCCTCTCGGAGGACGAGATCGCGTTGTTCGCCGGCCATTACGGCGTGGCCGACGTCACCGACTTCGTCGACGCGGTGAAGCGGACGAACCTCCTAACCCTTGCCGAGCGCCCCTTCGACCTAAAGGCGTTGATTAGGGTCTGGATCGCCGATCATCACCTCGCGAGCCGCTTCGAAGTGCTGCAGAGGATGATCTCCCTGCAAATTAAACCTCCGTCGGTCGCGACTGGCCTGGGCCGCCACAACGCCGCCAAGATGCGGGATGGCGCCCGAATCTTGGCAGGCGCGGTGACGATGACCGGCAAGACCCTAATTGGCCTTCCCACTGGAGTTCACAGCGCCGATCGCATCGACCCGCGCACCGTGCTGACAGGCTGGGCCGACGCCGAGATCAACACGCTCCTCCGCACCGGGTTGTTCGATGACATCGTTTATAACAGCGTCCGGTTTCGCCATCGCGAGATCCGCGAGCTGCTATGTGCGGAATGGGCAAACGATCTGCTGAATCGGCCTGGCACCCGAGCGCGAGTCGAGGATCTGTTCTTTCGTGAGAGTTATGGCGAGCAGGTCATCGTGCCGCGGACGCGCCCGATTTTGCCTTGGCTGATTCTGTTCGATGAGGCGGTGCGCGATAAGGCGCTCGCCCTGTCTCCAGAGATCGCGAGCGAAGGTGGCGATCCGTCGCGACTGCCGCTAACCGTCCGTCAAGCGATGCTTCACGACATCGTCAACCGGATTGCCATCGGAAGGGAAGGATGAGCCTCATGAACAACAGCGCGATCGAACGCATCGCTGCTCCGGATCTGGCAACCGACACGTTCGCGTTGCTCAACGAGTATCGAGACAATGATGACGTCATCTTCTTTCTGGGCCGGCTCGTCTGGCAGGGTGAAATGACGACCTGTGCGCCGGCACTCTTCGACATCGCGGTCGACTCTTCGCGCGGTAAATATGCGCGCATCGCCGCGATCCGAGGCGTCATGGCGGCGGGCGACGAGGCGCTGACGGGTAAGCTCTGGAATACGATCGCTGCCGATCCCGGCCCCCTGGATCGCGCCGTGTTTTCGGAGTTGGTCGATTGGGCCACGCCGACGATGGCCAGCGTGGCGCTGGTGCTACGAACGCTCGCCCATGTGGCACCGCACGAGCGCTTCAGCGGGACAGGTCTGAGCTATTCGCTCCACAAGTTCGTCGACAAGTTTCCGTTGATGGCAGACGCCGCCGAAAATCATCCCCTCGGACTACTGGTTGAGGGGCTAGCTGGTTTCCTTGATCGCGAGCCTTTTGTGGAGCGTGGCGAATGTCACGTCTCCGAAGAATATATGTGGTTGATGCCGGTCTCCCTCCATGCCGTCGATCGCCTGGTCGCTGCTCGGTCGTTGCAGGCCCTGACGCCCTCAGCGATTGCGGTGTTGTGCAAATTGCCGACCCTGCAATTCTGGCGAAGTGGTGATGTCGACGACTATAAGCATGCGCTGGGCAAGAACGTCCCGCGTTGGCCAGAGCTCAACGACCTCCTCTATTGGAAGTCGATCGAGGCATGCCGCGCGCATAGGGCTGCCAAGGGCGAGACGCTGACCGATGATTGGCCGATAGCGTTTCTAGGCCATTTCTGGCGGTTTGGCGCGGAAGATTTCGAGCGCTGCCTCGGATGGGTCTCCGCAAAGGAGCTTGACGACCGAGCCGTGGCGCTGTCGCGCTGCCTTCAAATCTATGTGGATGCCGATCGACCGTCGGCGTGGCTTGCGCCATTGCGCGCAGCGGTCGCTGACGACGCAGCGCTTGCAGCGACATTGGAAGCGCGCCTCGATCCGAAGCCATCACCGGAGATGGTAAGGATGGACGCGGAAACTCGACGGTGGAAGCGCGAAAGCGAAACACGCGAACGTAAGGAAAAAGAAGATCGCGGCGATTGGGTCCGCGCGCTCATAGCTAATCCCGATCGGGTGTTGCATCCTGCAGGCCTTCAACCAAGTGAGTTCAGTAGCGATCAGTATCATCTGCTTGTCAGCGTCATGAGCGGCGGTGTGACCACCAGTCGGGAGGATGGAGCGAATTGGCGGAAATTAATCCCGGAGTTTGGGGACGCAGTCGCGCACGCTTTTCGCGACGCCGCGATCGCACATTGGCGTGCCTATCGGCCGACCTTGCGATCGGAGGGCGCCGAGACCGGATCGACGCCCTATTCCCTGATCTTCGCGATGACCGGGCTTGCGATCGAGGCGGCGGAGGACAGCGCCTTTGCGCAGCGGCTTACCGAGGAGGAAGCACGAAACGCTTTCCGTTATATCACTTGGGAGTTGAACGGCTTTCCAGACTGGTTCGAGACGCTATATCGCGCCTTCCCGAAATCCGGGTTCGACGCCGTGGCAAAGGAGCTTGTTTGGGAGCTCGAAAATAGCGTCGGCGAACACCCGCTCCACCATATCCTGCACGACATCCTCTACTATGCACCATGGCTGCACGGCGACGTCTCTCAGTTGATTCTGGATTGGCTGGGCACGAATGATGCACTCAATGCCGATGCACTGCACTATTGCCTGAACATCCTCGCGGGGAGCAGTGCTGCCACCGACGTTCTCGGAGCGCTTGCGGAAAAGAAAGCCACTGATGCTGCATTGGAGGATCAGCGGCCGCGCTGGTTCGCAGTGTGGGCCGATATCAATCCTGCGGCGGCGGTCCCGGCTTTGGAGCGTCATCTCGAAGCGCTAGCTCCGGCCGACGCTTCAACGTTTGCTCAGCTGTTTATCGTTGCCCTACTCGGCGACCGCCGTGGCACGGGCACGCGCGTTGGAGCATATCGCAACGCCGGAGATCTGAAACGGCTCTACGTTCTGATGCACCGCTACATCCGTACTGACGCGGACATCGATCGAATTGGGAAGGGCGTCTATTCGCCGACGCTTCGCGACAATGCGCAAGGCGGTCGTGACACCTTGTTCAGCATGCTGATCGAGGTGCCCGGCTCTGAGGCATATGCGGCGATAAAGGCGCTCGAACAAGAGCATCCCGAGTCCGCTTATCGGAAATGGATGGCGGTGCGGGCACGTGAACGCGCAATGCGGGATGCTGACGAGCCGCTTTGGACCGTCGAGCAGTTCCGCGATTTTTCGAGAAAGGGCGATAGCTGATGTATCGCTAGCAGAACTTCATGCCGCGCAAGGTCCGTCGGCCTGGTTTGCTGCGATGGTTGCGCCGTGACATTGCAGTTACTGTGAGAAGATTTTAAGAAACGGCTGCAATGGAGCCACTGTCGCATTTGGTACATAAAGCGGCCCTTCGTACGTCCGAAGTTGCGTGCCACTAAGCGTCTCCTCATGGCCGAGAGCCGCCGTCGGAGATGCGAACCAGGCCGGTTAAGCCAGCTCGGTCGAAAGGCGGAAAGCAGGGTGCCGGCCACCCATGAGGCATGAGTCCTGACGACGACATCACGGGGTGTTATCGACAATGCGTAGGGCAGTCGCAGTAACTCCGTCCCACAATCGCAAGACCGTGGTGCCAGTCGCACGTACTCCGGCACCCTACGGGTGCGTAATCCACCACACACGATTCACGCGCCAACGAGTCGATACAGGCGCCGCACAAGCGTCACCGCCTGCTGCGCCGACGTCAGGTTCGTGAAGCCGAGCAGCATGCCCGGAGGCACTCGGCCACCCGGGCTCCAGTCGTTCAGCGGCTGAACGGAAAAGCCCTGCAGGTCGGCCATGCGTGCGACGGCGCGATCGTCGACCGCCGCGCGCCAATAGGCCACCACATGCAGGCCGCCCGCGCGGGGCGGAACGTGCAGCGCATCACCGAACACCTTGCCCAACGCATCGATCAACCACGCGCGGCGAGTGGCATATAGCGTCCGCATCTTCTTCAGATGACGCGCGAAATGCCCTTGCTCCATGAAATCGGCGACGACGGCTTGCATCAGCATCTGGCCGCTACCGCCGAGCCAGCCGGCGGTGTCGCGAAAGGCTGCGACCTGCTCCTCCGGAACGACGAGATACCCCAGCCGCAACCCCGGATACAGCACCTTGCTGAACGACCCGGTGTAAAGCACGCGCTGGTGGCGATCCAGGCTCTTGAGCGCGGGCAGCGGGCGGCCGTGGTAGCGGAACTCGCTGTCGTAATCGTCCTCGACGATCCAGGCCCGCTGCTGGCGGGCCCAGTCGAGCAAGGCCAGACGCCTCGGCAGCGACAGCGCGACACCGAGCGGGCTTTGATGGGTCGGCGTCACCACGGCAAAACGCGCATCGGCCGCGCGGCGCAGCCCCGCTTCCACGCACAGGCCGTCGTCGTCGACCGGCACGGACACGAGCCGCATCCCCGCATGCTCGAGCACGCGACGTGCGTGGATATACCCGGGATCCTCGAACCAGCCGGCGTCGCCGGGACGCAGCAAGGTCCGGCAGATCAGGTCCAGCGCGCCGCGATACCCTGCGGTGATGAAGATCTGCCCGGCCGAGCAGTCGATGCCGCGCGACACGCCGAGGTACGCGGACAGCGCACGCCTGAGCCCGTCGTGACCTTGTGGCGGCGCGTAGTCCAGCGACGGGGTCGCCATCGCCCGCACATGACGGCCGGTGAGCCGTATCCACGGCATGCGCGGAAACGCATCGAGGGCGGGAATGCCCATCTGGAACGGCTTCGGCCCGCTCGCCGTCGAATCGCCGCGCGGCGGTTCGTCCGGCCGGGGCGCCGCGGCACGCGGCTGCCGCCCATCCGGCAGCTGGGGCGACACGACGGTGCCGGCCGGCCCGTGTGCGACCAGGTACCCTTCGCCGATGAGGATCTGATAGGCCGCTTCGACGGTGCCGCGTGCCAGATTGAGTTCGCTGGCCAGGCTCCGTACCGACGGCACGCGCTGGCCCGGCGCCAGCTTGCCAGTCTCGATCGCCTCGCGGAAGCGCCGGACCAGTTGCCGATAGACCGGCATGTCGAGATGACGGTCCGGCATCAGATCGTCGAATTTCATGTCCCAGTCAAATAGTCACTTTTTGGACCTTCAGGATACGCCATCCGATTCGTACAGTAGCAACGTTACCGTGGAGCAATCGTGATGCCAGAGATCCATTTGAAACGCGCCGTGACGGACGCGGATTACCGGTCGACGTTCGACGTGATGCGTGAACTACGCCCGCACCTGACCGATGTCGATGCGTTCGTGCGGCAGATGCACCGACAGGCCGAACAAGGCTATGTGCTGCTGACCGCACGGCACGGCAGCCCGGACGGCGCGGTCGTCGCGCTGGCGGGATACCGTCACCTCGAAAACACGCTGTACGGGCGCTTCGTCTATGTCGACGACCTGGTCGCGACCGAACACGCGCGCAGTCAACGGCTGGGCGAGCGGCTGCTCGACGCGGTGCGCGACGACGCGCGGCAACACGGCTGCCGGCACCTGGTACTCGATACCGGGCTCTCCAACGCGCTCGCGCAGCGTTTCTATTTCCGCCAGGGGCTGCTGTCCCGCGGCGTGCATTTCAGTCAGTCACTACGGGCGCTCTGATGAACAACCTTCTTTTTGTCGATGCCAGTCCGCATGGCAGTCATTCGCTGGGCGCACGCCTTGCGCACGAAGCCATCGCGCAATGGCGGGAGGCCCGCCCCGATGCGCGGGTCGTGTCGCGCAGCCTCGGTCAACCCGGCTTGCCTTCGCTATCGGCCGACTATGCGCATGCGGTGGTCGCAAGGCAGCCGGATTCCGATCCCGCACTGGCGTACTCCGAACAACTGATCGCGGAAGTGGAACACAGCGACGGCATGTTGATCAGCACACCGATGCATAACTTCACGGTACCTGCCGCACTGAAGCTGTGGATCGATTTCGTGCTGCGTATCGGCCGCACGTTCACGGCCACGCCGGAAGGCAAGTTCGGCCTGCTCGCCGATCGCCCCGTGCTCGTGCTGGTACGCTCGGGCGGCATCTGCACCGGCGCAGCGGCACGGCAGCCCGATTTCCTGACCCCGTACCTGAAGCAGGTGCTGGCCATCATCGGCCTGTCGACGGTCGACTTCATCTACCTCGAAGGCATTGCGCCGAGCGACGCCGCCATCGATGCGGTACGCGCCCAGTTGGCCGCATCGACCCTGCTGGCGCGACGCGCGACGGAAACGGAAACGGCATGAATTCGCCACGCCCCGGTACGCATGCGTGACCCGATGCGTACCGGGGCAGCGAATATCGGGCATCCCGCGCCGCGCACGTCGCCGTCAGGACGCCAGCCGCCCCATCCGGCGCGCCATCGCCGGGCTCACCGCATGCACCGGATCGAACCCGAAGAAGTCGAGTACGTGGCGCGCGACGTCGTCGCGATCGTTGTCCGCGCAGATCATGTGATAGCTGTTCTCGAGCACGATCCCGCGCGCATCGGGCATCTTTTCCAGCAGGAAATCGGCCGAGCGCAGGCTCGTCAGTTCGTCCTCGCGCGCATGCAGCACGAGCGTCGGGCACGGCGTGCCGGCCGCGGCCTCGAGCGCCCAGTCGCGCATCCGGTCGACCTGCCGCACGCATGCGAGCGGCACCCATGCGTAGTGGAAACTGTCCTCGCGCTCGAACTTCTTCTTCACGATCGCGCGGATCGTCGCGTTCTTGATGCCGAACGGCTCGCCTTCTTCCACACGCATCCGCTCCGCCACACCCGGCACGCGGTACAGCACGTGCCGCAGCGCGCGGTACCACGGCGTCGACCATCCGTCGATGAACACCGGCGTGGCCAGCAACGCGAGCCGGCCGCGCGCATGCTGCACGCGATGGCACAGCAGCAGCGCGACCAGCGCGCCCATGCACATGCCCGCGACATGCAGCGTGTCGTACTCGTTTTCCAGCGCACGATACTGTTCGGTCACCGCGTCGAGCCACGTCTCCGCGCGCACGCCGACCAGATCCTCGGGGCGCGTGCCGTGCCCCGGCAGCGTGATCATGTGCGTGTCGGCGCCCGCGCGCCGCATCGCCTTGTGCAACGAACCGAGATCGTATTGCGTGCCGCCGAGCCCGTGGATCAGCAGGACGCCCGTGCGGCCCGTCATGACGTGCGTTCGCTCATTCGTCCGCCGCCGGCCACACGCGCTCGAGTTGCCAGACCCCCGCCACCACCGTCACGTCGACATTCGAATCGAGCAGCGGCGCGCCGTGATCGGTGATCGTCTGCGTGCCGCCGTCACGCTGCACGATGCGCAGCGACAGCGACGCGCGATCCTCGCCCGCGATCTCCGCATCCCAGTAGTCGCGCAGCGCATCGCGGTCGCCCGGCTGCACGCGTTCGAGCACGAGCGGCACGCTCGCGATCTGCGATGCATCCACGCCGACGCCGAACACGCGTTCGACGTCGCCGCTCCACTCGATCCGCCCCGATTCCGGGTCGAGCACGTACGCGATCTGGCCGGCGCTCGCGAGCGCGAGCTCCATGTTGTTCTGCAGGACGGCCGCATGTTCGTGCACGCGTTCGCGCGTCGTCTTCAGCGTGCTCGCCGTCAGCACCAGCAGCGACGCGACCGCCAGATAAAGCTGCGCCTCGAGCAGCGCACTGCCGTAATGCTCGTGAAACGACGCGAACGGGCCGTCGCCCTGCGCGGTCTGCTCGATCACGATCAGCGCGAGCACCAGCACCGACGACGAGCCCGCGCGGCCGCCGAGCAGCAGCGTCACCGCGACGGTGAGGAACAACGGGATATACGTCAGCGCGAAGCCCGCGCCGGTGCCGAATTTCCGCGACGTGTCGCCGTCGAAGATCACGAGCGCGACGCCCACGACCAGCACGAACGAGACCATGCCGAGCACGAGGTCGAAGCGCTCGTGATCGCCCGAGCGGTGCGCGCGAAAGCGCGACCATGACGCGAGCACCGGCGTGACCAGCAGCACGCCGACGAAATCGGACGCGGCCCACACCGACCACACGTCGAAGAACGGCGCGCCCTTGACCACCGTGTACCAGGCCGCGCCGCCGATCGCGCCGACCACGCCCGCGATCAGGCCGGCGAGGATCACCGAGCGCAGGAAATACAGCCCTTCGAGCGAGAAGCGCACGCGCTGGACGAGCCACACCGCGAGCGCGGCCGCGCCGACCTCGTCGACCGTGAACAGCACCGCGTTGACCAGGCTGGCCTGTTCGATGGCGCTCAGCGCGAGCTGCCCGACCAGGAACGCGCCGGCCAGCATCAGCCATTCGCGCATCGGCCGCAGCATGAACGCGCCGACGGTCACGCCGGCCGGCAGCCAGATATAGCCCGTCAGCCGGACGGGGCCGTTGAACTGGTGTGAGATGTAGCCGGTCGCGAGATACAGCGCCGCCCAGAGCAGCGCGGCGACGAGGCCCGGCCGCGATCGTTTGGTGTCCATCGAGAATCCCTGTGTGCTGCGCCCGCGGTCGGCAGGCGCGCGATGTGCGAATGATATGCGGACGGGGCGGGACGGGGAATACCGGGGCCGGAACCCCGTGCGGGGTGCCGGCGCGCCCGCGCGCTGGCGATTGTGACCGGGAAGTTATCGAAAAAGTTCGGCGTGTGCCGGGTACGGCTGGGACACGTCAGAGCGTCGTCTTGGCCGGACGGCCAAAATCGTCAATGTCCGCATGCAGCAGTGGCAAACCTCGGACGGCGCAAAAACCGAATACGAAGTGACGGATGTCCTCGAACATCGCCCGGCCGGCCTGCAGATTCAGCTGCCGGGGCTTTGACGCCCTTCCACCTCAATCCACTCGCCGCCACACCGAGATCGGTATGTCGCCGTTGGCACGCGGCGGCACGCGGTAGCTCAGCTCGCCGTCCTTCAATTGATAGCTTCGCGTCTGCGTTTGCCCGATCCAGTTCGGGTACGACGAATTGACGATGTGAAACGCGAGCTTGTGTTTCGCGGGATCGACGGTCAGCGTGCCGTAGTGGGTGCTCGAGCCGAGCACGGCGTCACGGAATTCGTCCGGCGTGCCGGTCGCCTTGTCGTTCGACGCGAAGCGCGGGCGCTCCGACTTGAAGATCTGCAGCGAGTAGTTTCCGTGCACGTCGATCAGCAGCAGCCCCTTCGGATCGGCGCCATAGTCGCGGCCAACCGTGCCGTCGGGATGTTGTACGTCCGCCGCGACCAGCGTCCATGTCCCCGCGAGCGACGGCGCGGCCGATGCGTCGCCGGGAATCATCGATGCGGCCAGCAGCATGCCGGGAAAGCCTTGGCGGAATATCGAGCGGATGTTCATTCACTGTCCTCGTGAGAAAGAAGGGAAGCAACCTCACGGGCACACGCAGCGGCGTATCGCGCGCATCCCCGTGAACCGGAACGACCGGTTCACTTGATGGTAACGACGGGAATGTGCAATAAATACGGTAATTCGACATCGACTTATAAGAAAAACCGAATCATGACGCTCCCGAATCTCGACATGGATGCGCTGCGCACGCTGATCGCCGCGGATCGGCTCGGCAGCCTCAACCGCGCCGCCGACCGGATCGGCCGCTCGCAGTCGGCGGTCAGCCAGCAGATGCGCAAGCTCGAAACGCAGATCGGCCAGCCGCTGTTTCGCCGCCAGGGGCGCGGCCTCGTGCCGACCGAGGCCGGCGAACTGATGCTGTCCTATGCGCGCCGCATTCTCGAACTGAACGACGAGGCGGTCGGCGCGATCCGCGGCGCGGCGATCGAGGGGGCCGTGCGCTTCGGGCTGCCCGGCGACTTCGCCGAATCGTGGCTGCCCGTCGCGCTCGGCCAGTTCAAGCGCACGCATCCGGGCGTGCGCGTCGACATCGTCGTCGACGGCAACGGTGCGTTGCTCGACCGGCTCGATGGCGGCGAACTCGACATCGTGCTCGCGATGGGCCGCGGGCATCGGGCCGACGCCGAACATCTGGTCACGCTGCCGATGGCGTGGATCGGGCCGCAAGGCATCGATGTGCGTCCGCGCGCCGGCATGCCGCTGGATCTCGCGCTGTACAAGCCACCATGCCTGTTCCGCAAGGCTGGTACCGATGCGCTCGACAAGGCCGGGATCCCGTGGCGACTCGCTTACACGACCGGCAGCCTGCAAAGCCTGTGGGCCGGCGTCGCGGGCGGATTGGGCATTACGGCGAGAACGATGGTGGGTGTGCCGCAGACGTTGCGGCAGCTTGGCGAGCGCGACGGCCTGCCGCCGCTGCCGTCAGTCGACGTGTGCCTCCATGCGGGTGGAGACGATGCGCCTTCCGCGCTCGCGAGCCTGAAACGCGTCGTGGTCGACACGCTGATCGCCAATCTCGCGGATGCGCAGAAGGTGTCCGGCCGGCGTGCCGCATGATCGGCCACGGAGGCGTGCGGGATTCGGCACGGCGCCCTTTGACCGGCTGCCCGTCATCGGGAATGATGCGTCGCGGGGGGGGCGACCTTCCCGTCGACGATCCCGCCTTCCCGAACGAACGAGCCCGCACGATGACACACGCAATCCGCCTGCGCCCGGCGTCTGCCGCCGACCTGCCGTTCCTGCTGACGCTTCGCAAGCTCACGATGACGGAGCACCTGCAACGCGCCGGCATGCCGACCGACGACGACGCGCACGACCGGCGCATCCGCGCGCACTTCGACGATGCGACGATCGTCTGCGAAGAAGACGAAGCCATCGGCTTGCTGAAGGTGACACGCGCCGCCGACGAGTGGCACGTGCACCAGATCCAGATCCTCCCCGCGCACCAGGGCCGGGGCATCGGCGAAGCGGTGCTGAGCGCACTCCTGAACGACGCCGCACGCGCGCACGTGCCGGTGTCGCTCAGCGTGCTGCACGGCAACCCGGCGCGGCGGCTCTACGAACGGCTCGGCTTCCGCAGCGAATCGGACACCGACACGAGCGCGAGCATGATCTGGCGCACGTGACGTCCGGCGTTTCACCACCGCCGCGTGACTGCATTACTGCGTGATCTTCGCGTCCTTCAGCAGGTTGCCGATCATCTGCGCACTCGCCTTCTCCACGGCAGCCGCCTGCAGTTGCTGCTGAAGCCCCGGCTTCGCGGTCGCGAAGCCCGGCACCTGCGTCGGCCGCTTCGCATCCAGCTTCACGATCGCCCGCACGCCATCGACCGGAATCGAATCGCTCGTCGCGGCGCCGACCTTCAGTTTCTCGAGCGCCTGCGCGACCGGCAGCGGCAAGCCGGACGTCTTGCCTTCCGTCGCCGGCGTGTGGAAGCTCACCCACGGCAGCTCGCCGCCGGTGTCGCGGCTCGGCGCCATGCTGTACTGGCGTGCCAGCCCTTCGAACGACTTGCCCGCCTTCAGCTCGCTAAGCACCGTCGCGGCCGTCACCGGATCCTGGACGATGATCAGGCGCGGCTTGTACTCGTTCTTGCCGAGCGCGGCCACGAGTTCGTCGTAGCGCGCCTTGACCTGTTCTTCGGTCACCGGCTCGGGCTTCACGTTGTCGCGCAGGTAAAGCTGCACTTCGGCGTTCGTTTTCGCCTGCTGCACCGCCGCCTTGACCTCGGGCTTGTCGGCATAGTTCGCCTTCTCGGCGGCCTGCTGAACCAGCACGCGCGTGATCAGCTGATTCTTGATCGCCTGGCGGATCTGCGGCGAGTCCGGTTGCCCGGACGCGCGCAGCAGCGTATCGACGTCGGCCTGGGTGATCGGCGTACCGTTGACCGTCGCAACGGTCGCGACAGTCGCGGCGGGCGGCGCCGTCTCTGCGTGGGCAGTCCCGCTCAGCGCGCCGGCCAGCACGGCGATCAGCAACAGGCGGTTCGGGGTGGTTTTCGTCTTCATCTTTTCGTCACTTCGGCTCAAAAAACGCGGCAGCGGTTGCCGCGCACATGCACCGGTGCAGCAATGCGCCGGTGCAACCCGTCAGTCGATTCGGTTCATCGTCGTGGGCACGCGCAGTGCCGCCGGCGCCGCTGTCATTGTGCCCTTATCGGGTTTTCCGTGTCGGGAGGTTCAGGACAGCCGCCCGGCGGGCGGTGAGGCGCGCGTTGCGCACGCCGGTCATTACGAACGCGCGATGTGGAAATTCCGTGGAAGCGGCATGGAAATCCCGCGAAACCGCGATGAATCACATCATGGCGTCGCGAGCCCGGCCGCCGACCGAGGTCGAGGCGGCCGCGCATGCCTCATCAAAGTCAGGGCGTCCAGCGATACACGGTGATGCTGTTCCCTTTCACGTTGTTCTTCATCACCACGTACTCGCCATTCGATCGGCGGTATGCGCGGATGCTGTACATCGCATCGATCGCGCTGCTGGTATCGACGGTCGCGGGGCTCGCGTTGACCAGCGTGGTATCGAGCTTGCCGGTGGTGAGGTTGAACGCGTCGACGTTCGGCCACAGCGGCCCGCTGCTGCTGAACCAGTAGCCGACGAACAGATGGTTGCCCACCGCGTCGATCGATTTCGCGCCGCTGTGCGGCAGCGTGATCACCGGGTCGGGCTTCGTCGTGTTGCCCGCGCTCCAGCCGTGATACACCTCGATGCGCGTGCCGATCGACGTCCAGTCGTTGCTCCCGATGGCGCCCTGCGCGAGCACCATCGTGTCGCTGTCCGCGAGATAGACGATGCGCGTGAGCGGCTGGATGCTGTCGGGCACGCGGGTCGCGACGCCCGGCCCCCACGACGGCTTGCCGCTCGCGTCGAAACCGGTCAGCGGGTAGTGGGTAATCGCGCCGGTCTTGTCGAGGCCGGCCCACACGCCGCCCTTGCTGTCGATGCTGAAGCCGCTCGTCACGCGCCGCGTGGTGTTGAACGCGGGGCCCGGAATCGCGCCGTCCGGAATCGCGATATAGCCGTTCGCCGCGTTGAAGTGGAAGAAATAGAAGATCGGCGGGTTCTGGCCGGCCGCGACGAGGATCCGGTTCGCGCCCACCGACGTGAGCAGCCCGAAATGCTCGTCGCGCTGCGTGTCGCTCATGTTGATGCGCGGATCGGCCGGATACGTGAACGGATCGACCGTGTTCGCGACGAACGTGCCGCCCGCGCCGCCGCTGTACACATGCGTGCCGCCGTAGAACAGCGCGCCGTCCGTGACCGGGTCCGGCGCGGCGATCCCCTCGAAGTTCAGCGACTGCAGCGTCCACCGCAGGCTGCCGGTGCTGCTGTACGCGTGAATGTCGGTCGCGCCGTTGCGGCCGAGATCCCAGCTGCCGCCCCATGGATTGTTGAGCACATAGAGATTGCCGCCGGTGTCCTTGCCGAGCCCGACGATGCGCGTGAAGCGCTGCGCGCCGACCTGCCCCTTGATGCCCGTCGTCGTGTCGAGATAGCCGCCGCGCACGCCGAACGTGCCGGCCAGCGCGGGCCGGCCCGACACCGTATAGCGCTTGATGTTCTGGTCGGGGCCTTCGTCGCCCACCAGCAACTGGCCGGCCACCGCATCGAAAACCAGTGCCGACGGCTGCGACCCGGCCGGCATCCGGATCGTGTTCAGCAGCGCACCGGCCGGGCTGAAGCCGGCGATCGCGCCCGCGCTCTTCTGCGCGACCCACACGTTGCCCGCGCCATCCACCGCGAGCGCACCCGGTGCTGACACGCTGATGTCCCGCTGCCACACGCCGTCGGTGGTGAATACACGCACGCGATTGCCGTAGAAGTCGCTCGCATAGAGCAGCGAGCCCGCCGTCGCGAGCCCGGTGACGACGTCGATGCGCGGCTGGTTGGTCGCCGCGCTGACCTGGATGACAAGGTCGCGATACTTCGTCGCGCGGTTGTAGCGCCCCACCGCGCCGCTGCCGTAGGTCTTGCCGGGCTGCAGCGCAACGAACAGCGACGTCGCGTTACCGGTGATCGCGCTGCCCTGGAACTCCGAGTGCGTGCCGATCGAGCCGATGCTCTTGCCGTTCTGGTAGATCGCGACACCGCCCTCGTCCTCGTCCCACATCGACGCCGTATAGATCACGCCTTCGGGCGCGACCCACATCGCGCGCGCGACGTTGCCGACGTGGGCCGCGAGCGTGCCGTACGTATTCGCCAGCCAGTCGGTGGTGTTGCCTGCGTAAACGGCGGGAGTAATCGCGGCGATCGCTGCGGCGAGAAGCGCAGCCTGAAACCGTTGTCGGGCGACCATGACGGATGCTCTCCTGAATGGTGCGAACATTCACATGAAGGGCCGGCCGGATGGCTTGAAAACCGTAATGCGTAAATTCTTCCCCTGAATCATCCGGCGCAGTCGGTATTACGTGCAGCATGCGTTCGATAATGCGCAGCGCGAGAATAGCGTTATATAAATCGAAAAAAATTGCGAATCGCTCGTGGCATTGCGCTTTTCACGGGTTCGGCTCTAATGGCGTTGCCCGTGACACCCAAGCATGCTTATGGCGAGCGCGACTGCGCGACAGTGAATGGTCACTTACACGTCGAATCCAGGATCGGGAAAACCGGGCTTGCGCGTGCCTGTGGGAATATCGCCGAGTGTTCAACGATGACGGATTGAAACGGCGAGCGCCAGGTGTCAATCGGGGAATCAGGGAATCGAGGAAAACGACCGCATTCAAGACGGAATCATCTCCCCAAAACAAATCGCCGGCCTGAATCCGTTTCGAATCCAGGCCGGCGATTATCCACTACCGGGAAGCAGGCAGCGCACCACTATCGCTGCGCTGCCGCATTGCTGCACATCATGCCGATGCCGAGGTCTCCGGCGCCTTCACCTGCATCGCGCGTCCATTGCCCGGATCGTTGTCGTCGCGCGGGTCGTCGAGCTGCCCTTCCCATTTCGCGACCACGGCCGCCGCGATCGAGTTGCCGACCGCGTTGGTGGCCGAGCGCCCCATGTCGAGGAACATGTCGACGCCCATGATCAGCAGCAACCCGGCTTCGGGCAGGTTGAACTGGTTGAGCGTCGCCGCGATCACGACCAGCGACGCGCGCGGCACGCCCGCCATCCCCTTCGACGTGACCATCAGCATCAGCAGCATCGTGATCTGCGTGCCCAGCGGCAGATGAATGCCGTACACCTGCGCGATGAACAGCACCGCGAACGTGCAGTACATCATCGAGCCGTCGAGGTTGAACGAATAGCCGATCGGCAGCACGAAGCTCGAGATCTTGCGGTTCACGCCGAAACGGTCGAGCGCGTCCAGCAGCTTCGGATATGCGGCTTCGGAGCTCGCCGTCGCGAACGACAGCAGGAACGGCTCGCGGATCAGCCGGATCAGCGTGAACGCGCGCTTGCCGAGGAACGTCACGCCGGCGAGCGTCAGCACGCCCCACAGCAGCGCCAGTGCCAGATAGAAGCTCGCCATGAACTTCGCGAACGTGAGCAGGATGCCGAGCCCCTGGGTGGTGATCGTCGACGCCAGCGCCGCGAACACCGCGACCGGCGCGAACCACATCACCGCGCCCGTCACCTTCAGCATCACCTGCGCAAGATCGTCGATCACGCCGGTCAGGCGCTTGCCCGACTCGCCGAGCGCGGACAGCGCGGTGCCGAAGAAGATCGAGAACACGACGATCTGCAGGATTTCGTTGTTCGCCATCGCTTCCGCGATCGACTTCGGCACCAGGTGGACCACGAAGTCCTTCAGCGTGAAGGCGCCCGTCTTCAGCCCGAGGGACGCATCGGACGCCGGCAGCGGCAGGCTCAGATGGCTGCCCGGTTGCAGGATCGTGGCGGTCAGCAGGCCGAGCAGCAACGACGTGAACGACGCGATGAAAAACCAGCCGAACGCCTTGACGCCGACGCGGCCCACGGCACTGCCGTCGCCCATCTGCGCAATGCCGACGGTCAGCGTCGCGAATACCAGCGGCGCGATGATCATCTTGATCAGGCGCAGGAATATGTCGGACAGCAACGACACGTAGCCGGCAACCTCCTTCGCCATGTTCGGGTCGGGAAACGCGCTATGACAGGCGTAACCCACTGCGATTCCAAGAATCATCGCGACAACGATGTACTTGGTGATGTTGTGCTTCTTCTTCATTAGTAATCCAAATCACAAAGCGTATGTTGTTAACGGCTGGCACATCTTCCGCGCCCGGCTACGAATCGAAACCCACGTCTCTCTGGGTGCGACGAGTCCGCCATCGGCAGTCGCCATGGCGGACAAGGGGGGGCATTCTAACGCAAATGGCCGCCCGGCTTTCGAATCTGAAAGTCGAGGGGGTTGATCTGCGTCCGGATGCCGTCGAAAAGTCGGGTTTTGTCGCGATCCAGCCCGCTTCTTGCCCCCGCCGGCGAGGGTAATCAGGCCGCATCAAGGTCGCACCGGGCTCGCCGCGCTCCACGCACCGGCGACAGGAACCCTGTCGCCGGACTCCCCTCCTCCCCGGCGGCATCGCACCGCGTGACGACACGGTGAACGATCGCGACACATGTTCACAAAGATGCGCAGACCTCGACACTACGGTACGTAATGCTTCTGTAATATTTGGAAACGATTCGCGGTGACGCCCCGCCCGGGCGTCGATGCGCGATCCCGCATCGACAACGCGGGACCAGGTTCGAGTCATTGCTTTCAACAGGCGGACACGCTCATTTTCTCAGCAGTCCTGCCCAATGAATGATCGGGGAAAGGCGGCATCGCGATGAACATTCTGTATACCAACTTCCACGGCGACTACGGCGGCGGCCAGGACACCTACGTCCGTGATCTCGCCGCCGCGATGAGCCGGCATCATCGCGTGACCGTCGCGTCACCGGAAGGCAGCCGCCTGTCGCGACTGTTGAAGGACAGTCCCGACGTGGCCATCTTCGACATGGAATTCAAGCCGCGCTGGAACCGGCTGTGCCAGGAAATCCTCCGGCTGCGCCAGCGGATCGCAGCCGAGCGCTTCGACGTCATCCATGTGAACGGCTCCGCCGATCACCGGCAGGTAATGCTCGCGCTGCTCGGCTGCCGGTATCGGCCCGCCGTCGTGCTCACCAAGCACAACACCTACCGCGCCGACAGCTTCGGCAACGTGCTGCGCGCACGCCTCGCCACCGACCACACCATCGCGGTCAGCGACTACGTCGCGGGCATGCTCGCGCTCCGGTCGCCGTACGGGAACGTCACGGTCGTCAAGCACGGCGTGCGCCGGCAGGCCGCCGAACGCCTGGCCCGCGACGAAATCCGTCGCCGCAAGATCGCGCTGTTCGGGCCGTCCGCCGCGGACGCGATCGTGCTGGGCAGCAGCGCCGGCACCGCGCCGGAGAAAGGCTGGATGGACCTGATCGCGGCGCTGGGCCGCCTGCCCGAACACGAGCGCGAGCGGTTTCGCGTGCTGCTGGTCGGCGCGGAGCCGACCGCCGAGCAACGCGAACAGATCGCGCTGCACCGCATGGCCGCGCGCACGGCGTTCACCGGCCGCCTCGACGACGTGCGGACACCGTTCTCGATCATCGACGTGTCGTTCGTGCTGTCGTACCACGAGAGCCTGTCGTATGCGTGCCGCGAAGCGATGTCGCTCGGCTGCCCCGCGATCGTCACGCGCGTGGGCGGGCTGCCCGAGAACGTCGAGCCGGGCGTGGACGGCTGGGTCGTCCCGCCGCGCGAGCCCGAAGCGATCGAGGCCATCCTGCGCGCGATCGTGCGCGAGCCCGGTTGCGTGCGCGCGATGGGGCGCAGCGCGCGGCTGAAGGGCAAGCGTGAATTCTCGTTCGAACGATTCATCGACGCGACGCTGTCCGTCTATCAGAAATCGATTCGTCACAACCCGTATCGTCGGGTGACATCCATGAGGTCCGTTTAATGGCAATGAATATCTGGAAGAAGTACTGGGACCTGCGCACGCAGGAGTGCCCGTGTGACGTGCACTTCGTCGAATGGCTGGAAACCGCGCGCCTCAACGGCATCCGCATCTATCACTTCGGCACCGGCGGCCATCATCATGTCGGCGTGGAATGCGCGCGGCCGCACCTGAACAACACCGTCTTCGGCGTGACGGCGTCGCCGAAGGAATACAAGTCGTACGTCGATCTCGTCACGCGGCAACCGGAGGTGAGCAAGACCTATCTGGCCTATTTCGGTGACATCTATACGAGCAATTCGGACCTGCTGCCGGCGTTCGACGTCGTCACGCTGTTCCATCTGTGCGAATTCCGCGACGAGACGAACAGCCGCTACGGCGCGAAGACCGACGCCGAAGTGCTCGACCTGTTCGCACGACACACCGCGCGCGACGGCCACCTGCTGTTCTACAAGGGCTCGTCGGCGTACCGGAAGGCCGAGCCGATCATCGAGCAATGGGCGGCGAATGCCGATTTCGTCGAAATCGGCGACTTCAAGACCCTGCGGATTTTCCGCAAGGCCGCGTAAATCCCCGTTCCCGCGACCCGCTCATGCTGCTGCCCGCCACGCGCTACCCGATCCTGATGTATCACCAGGTCCGCACGCCGCCGCCGCCGCCCGACCGGCTGCGCAGCCTGAGCGTCGCACCCGACGCGTTCCGCCGCCAGATGACGCTGTTCAGGCGGCTCGGCTACCGCGGCCTGAGCGTGCGCGAACTGCAGCCGTACCTGCGCGGCGAGCGCAGCGGGAAGGTCTTCGGCATCACGTTCGACGACGGCTTTCTCAACGTGCTGACGCATGCGATGCCCGTGCTCGATGCGCTCGGCTTCACCGCGACCTGCTACTTCGTCGCCGGCCGGTTCGGCGGCGAGAACGACTGGGATGCGGCCGCCGATACCGCACGCTCGCCGCTGATGACGCACGCGGACATGCTCGCTTGGCGCGATCACGGCCATGAAATCGGCTCGCATACGCTCGACCACGTCGCGCTGTCGCACGTTCCGGCGCACGTGTCGGAGGTTCAGATCGTCGAATCGAAGCAGCGGCTCGAAGCGTTGAGCGGCCAGACGGTCGAATCGTTCTGCTACCCGTACGGCGATCTGGACCCGCGCGTGCGCGACCAGGTCGCCGCCGCGGGTTACCACAACGCGACGACGACCCGGCGCGGCTGCGCCGATGTGCGCGACGATCGGTTCCTGTTGCCGCGGATCACGGTCGCGGGCGGCGTCGGTGCGATGCGGCTGTGGTTCAAGTGTGCGAAGGCGCGGGTTCAGCGGCGCAGGTAGCCCTGGAACCGTCCTGGGCACACCTTACGCGTCCTGCCAGCACGCCGCCGGGCACCACGTCGGCACCGCGGCGGCGCAGGCTCCCGCCTAGAACGTATGACGAAGGCCGACCACCGTCCCGACGGTCGTTCCGCGCCCCTCGTGCAGCGCGCCGTTGATCGCGAGCCCGGTATTCATCAGGCCGTGGTTGTGGACCACCCCGACCTGCCCGTACACCGTCGTCGCTTTCGACAGGAAGTACCTCAACCCGATCGCGGTCAGCACCGAACGGTTGCCGGTATCGTTGCCGTCGCTCGTCAGCCATGCGCCCGCGTCGGCTTCGACCGCGGGCGTAAACAAATAACTTGCCCCGGCCCCGTACACGCGGCTGTCGAACCCGCCGCTCACTTTGTAGAGCGCGTAGGAACCCTTGACGGTCAGGTTGCCGACACTGTATGCCGCACCAATGGTCCGGCCGGTAAACGGGACGGTGCTGGGAATCGGCGTCCCCGGCGTGCCGCCCGCGTTGCCGTTGTAGAGCGCCGCCGTGACGAGGAATCCGCCTCGCTGGTACTTGAGGCTCGCCGAATACTGCCGCCCCGCCTGGAAATCGCCCGCCTTCCCGCCCAGTCCGAACATCGCGCTACCCTGGAAGCCGGCGATGTCCGGGCTCGTGTAGGACACGGCGTTCTGGTTGAACAGCCCCGTCACCAGCACGCTGTCGACATAGATGACGGCGCCGCTGCCGAAATAGGCCACGTCGCGCGGGTCGGTTCCGATCAGCGACAGCACGAACGGCGAGTATTGCAGGCCGGCCTTGACCGCCCCTAAATCGCCGCTCAACCCGATCCACGCTTGGCGGCCGAACAGGTTGCCGTTTGAATTGCCCAACGCGCCGCTCGGGACGTCGATGCCGCTCTCGAGGACGAACGTCGCCTTCATCCCGCCGCCCAGATCCTCCACGCCCCGCAAGCCGAATCGCGATGCCGCCGCGGCACCGTCGACCATCGCGAACTTGTGGCCGTCGTTCGCGCCGGTCCTCGTATTCAGCGACTTGTTCGTGTAGAGCACGGCGGCATCGAGCACCCCGTAGAGCGTGACGCTGCTCTGGGCATGCACCATGCCGGACGTCGCGCCCAGCGACGCAGCAATGGCCAGGCCGAGCGTTCCCTGACGCCAAGTCGATTTCATGTCTATCCTCCAAACCCAGATCGTTATTTTCAATGTCGCGTCACGGCAAAGTGCCGATCGGCGCTTTCGCTACACGTCACAACCTGTCCGTCACGGCCGGTGCTCGCGCCGAGCGGAGACTTCCCAATCCGGACGCGCCGCGTCCGGCAGAAACCGAGCGCGCGTCGATGCGGTCGACGACGCGTATCGCCTTCATCGACGGCATTGAATGTCGAGTGACAATCAATCGCCACACGCCATCCGGCATTCACCATGAGGCGATCGAACCGTCACGGCTCACGATGACCCGCGCGGGCCAACGATGTGGCTGCGGCGGGCCGATCCCGGCACATGGAGGGAATGGCGTACGCGAATCGCATCGACCAGCGGCAACGCTCGCGAATGCGCATGTGCGTCAGGCGGCGAACCTCGTCGGCTCCCCGGGTGTGGTTCGCAGCAGGCAGGTACAGGTCGAGGACGTCTGACCGACCGGCGATGCGGCGTGCACGCAGGACTCCTTGACGAATTTCCGGTAGAGCGCGATTCGACGAAGCACGTCGTTCACGACGTCATGCGAAACGATGATGACCGTATCGCAGCGTCGGACCGACGTGGACCGAATGCAAGACTAAGAGCAGGCCGGGGGGATTTGCCCCCCTCCAAAGGGGAGGCAGAAGTCTGGCGACGGGGGGGGTGCCATGCGATCGCCCCCCTACCGTGGGAAAACCCCCATCGTCGTGGGGGCGACTATCATTAACATGATGTGGTGCATTCCGGACTTTCCCCCCATGAACTCGCCGTCCGAATCCGATGAGCCCCTTTGGAATCTCTCGCTGATACAGACGAAAATGGCGCCACCGCGCCCGCCCCGGTTCCGAGTCGCGCGGCGGACGCTGTCGAAGAAGCTGGCCGCGACGGCCGAACACGCAGTCACGCTGGTCATCGCGCCGGCCGGTTTCGGCAAGACGACGACGCTGTCCGAATGGTGCGAAGTGCTCCGCACCCGCCATCAGCTCGTCGCGTGGCTGAGCCTGGACCATGACGACGACCATCCCGATCAGCTCGGCGCCTACCTCGTTGCTTCGTTGAACCATGGCACGGGCGGCGTCGGTCGGCAGGCAGAAAAGCTGCTGCGCCACGATCCGATGACGCCCGGCAAGACGGTCATCTCCGTGCTGCTCAACGAGATCGCCGCGTGCGGCAAACCGGTCTTTCTGATCCTCGACGATTTCGACCGGCTCACGTCGCCCCCGGTATGTGCGGTGGTGTCGCGCCTGTTGCGCTACGCGCCGGCGAATTTCCACGTCCTGCTCGGCGCGCGGGGCGAGCCGAGGCTGGCGCTGGCCCAGTTCCGCACGCAGGGCCAGCTTCTGCGGATCGACGAATCGGATCTGCGCTTCTCCGCCGACGATGCACAGGCGTTCTTCGCACGCACCGGCACCGCGCCGCTCGATCGCGGCGCCGTCGAGATGCTGAATGACGCGACCGAAGGATGGATCACGGGCCTGCAACTCGCGTCGCTGTCGCTGAAGGAAGAAACGGACGCCGCCAAGGTCGCGCGCGATCTCGCCGGCAATCGATTCGGCATCGACACCTATCTCGACGACGCCGTTCTGTCACATCTGCCGCGCCCCGTGTATCAGTTCCTGCTGCGGACCTCGATCGTCGATCACCTGAGCCCCGACCTCTGCGACGCCATCATGGGCGCCGGCGCACGCAGCTGGGAAAAGCTCGACTGGCTCGAGCGTCACAACCTGTTCATCCGTGCGCTCGACGACGAGCGTCAATGGTTCCGCTATCACGCATTGCTGTCCGACGCGCTGAGGCGGCGGGCCGCCCGGCAACTGGCCGATGAATTGCCGCGGCTTCACCAACGCGCCGGCCAGTGGTTCGCGAATGCGCGGCAATGGCCGGACGCCGTGCGTCACGCGCTCGCCGCCGGTGACACACTGCAGGCCGCGATCTGGGTCGAGAACTGCGCAGCGGCGTTGATGGATCGCAGCGACGTGAACACGCTGCTGAGCCTGATCGGCAAGCTGCCGCGCCAACTGGTGAAGTCGCGGCTGCGCTTGCGACTGGCGAATGCATGGGCGCTTGCGTTCCTGATGCGCATGCCGGAAGCCGGCGAGGTGCTGCGACACGCGCAATCCGACTTTGCGCGCCATCACACCGATCGCACGCGGACAGAAGGCGAACCCGACGCGGCGCTGCCGATCGAGATGATCGCGGTGGATGCGGCGATTTCCGGCTTCGACGACGACAGCTACCGGTCACTCGAACTGGGACGCGAAGTCGTCCTCTCGTCGTTGCCCGCGTCCGCGTGGGTCAGGCGGCTCGGCGAAACGGCGCACATCTTCGGCCTGATCTACGACAGCCGCTTCGACGAGGTCGAGCGCCTCAGGCACGGCGCAGCCGCCGTCCCGGCCGACGATCACGACTTCATCTACGCCAACGTCTACCGCGAATGCATGTTCGGGCTGAACCTGCTGGTGAGCGGCCGCCTGCCGGAAGCGATGGTGCTGATGGAGTCGGCGATCGCGCATGCGGAAGCGAACGTGTTCCGCCAGTCGGCGGCGGCGGCGGTTCCGGCGGGCTACCTGGCGGCACTCTGCTACGAGCAGAATGACGTGTCCCGTGCGCGGCAGTTGATCAACGATCGCTCGGCCATCACGGCGGAAGCGTGCCCGCTCGGCTCTCTGTCGAGCTACTGCCGCACCGCGGCGCGGCTCCACGCGCGAAACGACGACATCGCATCCGCGCTGCTGTGCCTGCAGCAGGCCAGCGAAATCGCAGCGTCCCGACACTGGTTGCGCATGCGTGCATCGTGTGACGCGGAAATCGTGCGGCTGTGCCTGCAGCAGGGCTGGGGCGATCGCGCAAGGGAAACCGCCGACGCACTGGGCGCACTGATGCCCGATCAGGTCCCGACGCCGATGGGCAGCTTCATCGAGACGTGGGCCAGCTGGTGCGAGATCAAGGCACGCCTCGACATCGCGACAGGCCGGCCGGATCGGGCCGCCGAACGGCTGCGCGAGTTGAGGACCACGCTCTCCCGTGCCGGGATGACCTACCTGGAAGCACGGATGTCGCTGCTGTACGCCATGGCGCTCCAGCAGGAACACGCGCATGAAGCGGCGTCGGCCGCGCTGACGGACGCGCTGCGCTATGCGCAGCCGAACGGCATGATCGGCAGTTTCGTCGACGAAGGCGAACCGATGCTGCGCCTGCTGACTCAGTTGCGGCGCGAAGCGCCCGGACGCGATGCCGTTCAACCGGCCTTCGTCGACCAACTGCTCGCCGCGTTCGATCCGCGTCGCACACCGACGGACGACGGCGACGTGCGCGACGCGCGAAACCTGCTCAGCGCGCGTGAGATCGAGATCCTCAATCACATTGCCCGCGGCATGTCGAACAAGGAAATCGGGCGGGCGCTGCGGGTCGCGCCCGAGACCATCAAGTGGCATCTGAAGAACATCTTCGAGAAGCTCAAGGTCGGCTCGCGCTCCGAGGCCGTCCAGAGCGCGCTCGGCGTGACACCGGCCGAGCGCGGCAAGGTCAGGGAAGCCAATTCCTGACACACATGCGACGCATCGTATTTATGACGATCGGAAACCCGTCTCCAACGCTGTCCCATCCGGACGACACCCGTCGAAAACCAGCTGCATGACCGCAATGGACCCCGATATTCAGAACAGGCTCCGCCGCTATCGCGAGCGAGAGATCGACCTGCATCAGTTGCGCGTGTGGCTCGACGGAGAAAGAACGCGTGTGGACGCACACATTCCCCGCTGTGAATGGCTGAAACCGAGGCGAGGCAGTGAAGCGCAGAGCAACGGTCCGATCGCGCATCTGCTTCCGGCGTGCAATCTGGGCGCTGTCCAATGACGAGCGCACCCGCGGCCTCGCGCTGCTGTGCTGCTCGAAGGCGCGGTGCGATCTCGAAATCGACGTGCGTGAAATCGCCGGCGTCCCGCGAGAGCCTGGCGTCGATGGACGTCTTTGTGCGGTTTGATGGAGAAACAATGGATTCGGAATAAAAAAAGCAGCGATGCCAAAGGGGCTTTCCAGGTGCACACAATCTGTTACGACAATGGCGACCCTTCTTTTGATCGGAGTGCTATCTTTCTCCGGCCTTTCGTTGAAATGACTCGTTGAAACGAATCGGCAGCAACGCAAGAAACCGGACTTCAGATTGAGCACAAGGAAGAGCATTCGCATGTCGAAGAAGATCGCCTCCGCATTCATCGTCACCGCGGCCGCGGTGATTTCACTGCCGGCCGTGGCAGACAACTGGGACAACGCGCTCGGCGGTGCGCTGGGCGGTGTCGCCGGCGCAACCGTCGGCGACGCACTGGGCGGCCGCACCGGCGCGGTGGTGGGTGGCGCCATCGGCGGTGGCGCCGGCGGCGCGATCGCGGCGAACC